>URJN01000218.1 GCA_900548125.1 uncultured Eubacteriales bacterium | reverse complement strand
AAACAAGGTTGCATTTTTCGCAGAATCATTCTATAATGAGGTCAAATATTCGGAAAAGGAGGCTCCGCCTTGTGGGTAAATATATCGTAAAGCGGATTCTATCCGGTGTCATTACCATCCTGATTCTGATTACCGCGTGCTTCTTTTTAATGCACGCCATACCGGGCAGTCCGTTTTCCAAGGGTGAGCAGGGCGTTCCGGAAGCCGTTATGCAGCGGCTCAATGAAAAATACGGTCTGGATCAGCCGCTCTATGTACAGTATTTCCGTTATCTGGATCAGATTCTTCACGGCGACTTCGGTATTTCCTATAAGAACTCCAGCGTACAGGTCAACGACCTCATCAACCGCGGTTTTCCAATCTCTGCCCGCATCGGCATACTCGCCGTGCTGGTTTCGCTGGTCATCGGCATTTTGCTGGGCGTGATTTCAGCCGTCAAGCGCGGCAGCCTGTTTGACGGCATAGCGATGGTTCTGGCAACCATCGGCGTATGCGTTCCGCTGTTCGTCATTTCGGTTTTGCTTCTTTATTTATTTGCAGGCGTGCTGAAATGGCTCCCGACCTACGGGCTGAGCAGCTGGAAGCACTATATTCTGCCTGTTACCTGCCTCTCTTTCTCCCCAATCGCCTACATCGCGCGCATGACCCGTTCCTCGATGCTGGAGGTCATGCAGCAGGATTATATCCGAACCGCTCGTGCCAAGGGCGTCGCCGAGCGCATGGTCATTCTCAAGCATGGACTGCGCAACGCTATTCTTCCGGTCGTCACCTATCTGGGAACGCTTATCGCCAACCTGCTGACCGGCTCCTTTATCGTCGAGCGTCTGTTTGCCATTCCGGGTCTGGGCAAATACTTTGTCGATTCGATTACCGCCCGCGATTACAATATCATCATGGGCGTTACGATTTTCCTCGGCGTATTTGTCGTAACCTGTAACCTGATTGTTGACGTCGTATACGGCATCATCGATCCGCGCGTCAAACTGGATGAATAATCAGGAGGATTCTATGGAAAAAACAGTCGATACCCGTTATCAGCCGCTGGACAGGTCGGCGATTTCCGCCGATCAAATTGCCCGCCCGTCCGTTTCCTATTGGAAGGACGCATGGCGGCGTTTCTGTCGGGATAAGCTGGCAGTCTTTGGTTTGATTATGATTGTCATCATTTCGCTTTTTGCGATTTTCGGTCCCATGCTCTGCCCGTATGAATACGATCAGGCGGACTTTCTTTCCATCGCCCAATGGCCCTCGAAGGCGCATTGGTTCGGCACGGATGCGCTTGGACGCGACCTGTTTGTGCGCGTGCTTTACGGTGCGCGCATCAGCTTGTCCATCGGCGTTGTCGCCGCGCTGGTCAACATGATTATCGGTGTGCTTTACGGCGGCATTGCCGGTTATTTCGGCGGCAAGGTCGATAACATCATGATGCGCATCGTCGATATCATCATCGCTCTGCCGTCCCTGCTGTATACGATTTTGCTGATGATGCTCATGGGCTCCAACGTCCGCTCGATTCTGATTGCGCTCTGCCTGTCCTCCTGGGTCGGCACGGCACGCATCACACGTTCGCAGGTCGTCAGCCTGAAGCATCAGGAATACGCCCTCGCTGCGAAGCTAGCCGGCGCAAGCGATTTCCAGATTCTTCTGCATCATCTTCTGCCGAACGCTATGGGTCCCATCATCGTATCGGTCATGTTCCTGATTCCGGGCGCGATTTTCTCGGAAGCGTTCCTCTCCTTCCTCGGCATCGGCATTCAGAAACCGATGGCGTCGTGGGGCTCTCTGGCGAATGACGCCATCGGCACGCTGACCAGCGCACCCTATCAGATGTTCTTCCCCATCGCCGCCATCAGCCTGACGATGTTCTCCCTGAACTTTATCGGCGACGGTCTGCGTGACGCGCTCGATCCGAAACTCAAGAAATAACAGGAGGTCCCCATGCAACGACTCCTTGACATCGAAAATCTGCGGACGACATTCGATATCCATGTCGGCAAAGTGCAGGCTGTCCGCGGCATTGATCTGCACGTTGACGAAGGCGAAACCGTCGGCATCGTCGGCGAAAGCGGCTGCGGAAAGAGCGTTTCCATGCTCTCCATTCTGCATCTTCTGCCCGATTACGCCAAGATTTCGGCGGACAAAATGGTTTTTGAAGATACGGACCTGACGCAGCTCACCCCGAAAATGTTCCGCAAAATCAGCGGCGACCAAATCGGCATGATCTTTCAGGATCCGATGACCTCGCTCAACCCGCTTTTTACCGTGGGCGATCAGCTGATTGAGCCTCTGTGCATCCACAAAGGCATGAGCAAGCAGCAGGCGCGTGAAGTCGTCCTTGAAAAACTGCGCCTTGTCGAAATTCCCGATCCGGAAAGCCGTATGAAGCAGTATCCGCATGAGCTTTCCGGCGGCATGCGTCAGCGCATCATGATTGCGATGGCGATTATGTGCAACCCGCGGCTCATCATCGCCGACGAACCGACGACCGCGCTGGATGTGACCATTCAGGCGCAGATTCTCGACCTCTTGCAAAGCCTGCAAAAGAAGCTCGGCACTGCCGTCATCATGATTACCCACGACCTCGGTGTCATCGCGGGCATGTGTTCGCGCGTGCTGGTCATGTATGGCGGCGTCGTCGTTGAGGAAGGCACGGTGCGCGAAATCTTTTATGAGCCGAAGCACCCGTATACATGGGGTCTTCTGCGCTCCATTCCGCAAAAATCCGGTGAAAAGCGCAAGCTCATCCCCATTCCCGGTTCACCGCCCGATTTGATTGCCCCGCCGCCGGGCTGTCCGTTCGTCGCGCGCTGTCCGTATGCGATGAACATCTGCAACAGCGAACTGCCGGAGCTGACCCGTCTGTCCGATACGCATTGCGCACGCTGCCGCCTTCTCGATGAAGGCGCGCCGCATGTCACATGGGAGGGAAATCACGAATGAGCACCATTGTAGAAGCCCGCGGGCTGAAAATGTATTTCCCGATTGGACGCACAATAGGCGGTAAGCCCAAAAAACTGCTCAAAGCCGTCGATGACGTCAGTTTTTCGATTGCGAAAGGCGAAACCTTCGGCTTAGTCGGTGAATCCGGATGCGGAAAAACAACAGTCGGACGCTCTCTGGTTCGTCTGTACGAGCCGACAGCCGGTCAGATTTTCTTTGACGGACAGGATATCGCACATATGGGCGAAAAGCAGCTTGCCCCCTATCGCCGACGCATGCAGATGATTTTCCAGGATCCGTATGCGTCGCTGAATCCGCGCATGACGGTTTCCTCTATCATCGCCGAACCCCTTCACTATGCGGGCGTTGGCGCAAAGGAACAGCAGGAGCGCGTGCGCGAGCTTGTTGATTTGGTCGGCTTGAAGCCCGATCACTTGCAGCGTTACCCGCATGAGTTTTCCGGCGGACAGCGGCAGCGCGTCGGCATCGCCCGCGCACTGGCGTGCAATCCGGAGTTCATCGTCTGCGACGAACCCATTTCCGCGCTCGACGTTTCCATTCAGGCGCAGGTCATCAATACGCTCGAATCGCTTCAGGAAAAGCTCGGACTTTCCTATCTGTTTGTTTCGCATGACCTGTCCATGGTGCGCCATATCTCCCACAATGTCGGTGTAATGTATCTGGGCTGCATGGTGGAACGCGCGCCCGTGCAGGAGCTGTATTCCAACATGCTGCATCCCTACACGCGGGCACTGATGAGTGCCGTGCCGATTCCCGATCCGGATTTGGCGGCGGCGAGCGACCGCATCCATCTCTCCGGCGATGTGCCTACGCCAATCGACCCGCCGAGCGGATGCCGTTTCCGCGCACGCTGTCCGTATGCGACAGAGCAATGTGCCGCCGAGCGTCCGGAGCTTCGCGAGGTCACGCCGGGACATTTCGTCGCCTGCCATAAAATCAAGTGATACAGCAAAGCGCGCAGGTATTTCGTCCCTGTGCGTTTCGGCTTGTTGACATAAGCAAACTTGGCTTGAATAGCAAAACTAAGAAATTCAGCTATTCTTTCATTTGCGGAAAGGGCTATTCTCCCCCCTGCGGGGGAGAATAGCTTTTTGTCTACAGTCTGAAGCGCACAGGCATCTCGTCCCTGTGCGTTTCAGCTTGTTGACATAAGCAAACTTGGCTTGAATAGCAAAACTAAGAAATTCAGCTATTCTTTCATTTGCGGAAAGGGCT
>URJN01000217.1 GCA_900548125.1 uncultured Eubacteriales bacterium | reverse complement strand
CAAAGCCCCATATTCACAAATGCTCAGATATTTGTTTCTTGAAATGTTCGGTTTAAGCTTGACAGCCCCGCTTTTGATATATTGTGAAAAATCGCCCGCGTGTGCAGGATTTTTGCGGCAAGACAGACGGGTTCACCATGAAGTTTGTCGATTATCGGCTTGACAGTCTGATTTGGTTGTACTATCATCTAAATAGTTGAACATACAACGAATTGAGGCGCGAAATCAAACGGGAGCGTGAGTTTATGGATGATACACAGCGCAAAATGACGAAGATTGCCCGCGAGGTCGGCAAGTTTACGGTTCAGATGATGAAGGAGGAGGGAATCGGAACGGCGGAGTTCGATGTGATTCACTTCGTTCGCCATCATCCGGGAGCAACCCAGACGAACATGCGGGAAACGCTGAAAATCGATAAGGGCGCGGCGGCGAAGCGCGTGGCGAGCCTGGAACACAAAGGCTACCTGATTCGCAAGCCGAATCCGGAGGACGGACGCAGCCAGCTGCTCTATGCGACGGAGAAGGCGGAGGAGCTGAAAAACTCCAAGGCACAGATAGAAACCGTTTTTTACGAGTGGCTGCTGGAGGAACTGCCGGAGGAGGAAAGAGCGGCGTTTTGCAAAACGCTCGACACGCTGTACTGGCGTTCCAAAAGGGAAAGGCAGGCAGGATTTGAAAACGTCGCCCGACGGGTCAGAGAAAAGACGGAAGAAGGAAGCGCGGAATGAACAGGGAGAAGAAGACTGCGGAATTTCAGCCCGATCGGGTCCTTTCTTACTTTCGGGCGGAATGGAGGGTTCTGCTGGCGGTTACGGTTTCCGGACTCATCTACAATATCGGCTTGCTGGCGGGTCCGTGGTTTGAAGGAAGGATGACGGGCTGTCTGGTCGATATCCTCAAGGGGTTCGGACGGTTTCAAAATATGCTGATGCTGGTTCTGGGTTATGCAGTGATTCTTGCGGTCGTACAGACAGCCCGCTTCATCAAGCGTTTCTATGTGCGGCGGTTTGCCAACAACGTCAACCGACGGATGAAGCAGACCCTTTACAGCAGTCTGGTTCACAAAAGCCGCGCGAGCCTTCGGGAAGAAGGCGAGGGCAGCGTGATGACCAAGGCGATTCTGGATGTGGACGACTGCGCGGAGGGCATGCGCAAATTCACGACCGAGATATTCGATACCGGCATAGCACTCGCGGCGTATACGGGTATGCTGCTGAGGTATGATTGGCGTCTGGCACTGCTTTGTTTGATTTTCCCGCCGATATCCTACATGGCGGCGGAAAAAATGAAAAAGACGATTCAGAAGGCGGGTGCGGCGTACAAGGAGCAATCGGGCATGCTGAGCGCGGCGACGCTAGACAGGGCGCAGAACGCCGTCACATACAGAGTATTCGGACGGGAGGAGGAACGGCGGGACGCTTACGAGGAAAACCTGACCGCATACGAAAAAGCCGCGGTGAAGGCGCAGATCTGGAATGCGTCGATGCCGCCGCTTTACCGCGTGATCTCCATGACGGGCGTGGGATTCATCCTGTATTTCGGACAGAAGAATGTGCTGGGAACGGGCTGGCAGCCGTGGAGCATCGCGGCGTTTACAACATTCCTGTCCTGCTTTACCAAGCTGTCGGTCAAGTCTTCCGGCGCGGCGAAGCTGTTCAACGCGGTGCATAAGGCGCAGGTTTCGTGGAACCGCATCAAGCCCCTGCTTGCGCAGAAGCCGCATGACGACGGGCAGAAGCCTGACGAGGGGACGCGCGCGGCAAACAGGCTGGAGGTCGAGCGTCTGAGCCTTGCCTATCCGGACGGGAAAAAGATGCTGAACGATATTTCTTTTACAGCGGAAAAAGGGCAGATAATCGGCATCACCGGACCTGTGGCGTGCGGCAAATCGACCCTCGGCAGGACGTTCCTGTGCGAATATCCCTATGAAGGGGCGATTCGAATCGACGGCAGGGATTTGCAGAGGATGAAGCCGAATGAGCGCACGAAAATCATCGGGTATCTGGGACATGATCCGGAGCTGTTCAACGATACGATTGAAAACAATATCCTGATGGGCGAGAAGAAGGACGCGGGGACTTTCCTTAAAATGGTCTGTATGGAGAAGGAGGTCGCCGCGATGGACGACGCAGAACAGAGCCTTATCGGGAGCGGCGGCGTCCGGCTTTCCGGCGGGCAGGGAAAGCGGCTGGCACTGGCGAGGACGCTCTGCCATCCCCGACCGATTCTCATTTTGGACGACCCGTTCTCTGCGCTGGATCGACCGACGGAGAGGGAGGTTTTTGCGCATCTGCGAGAGCAGACGCGGGAGGATATCGTGCTGCTCATTTCCCATCGGCTGTATCTCTTTCCGAAGATGGATCGGATTATCTGGATAGAGGATGGAAAAGCCGTAATCGGCACGCATGAAGAGCTGCTGGTCAAGGTGCCGGCGTACAGAGAGCTGTTTGTGTCGCAGACGAAAGACGGGCAGAAGGGAGGCGAAGCACATGAGGCGTGAAAAGCAGGTCAGGAATGTGATTCTGGATACGGTCAGGGCGCAGAAGGGCTTGTCGCTGGGCATTGTTTTCGCGGTCGTCGGCGCGGTCGTCGCCGCGCTGATTCCGCCGCTGGTTCTGGCGAGGGTTGTGGATACCGTGACGGAAGGCAGACAGGCGGCGTTTTCGCTTATCCTGCTCTACTTCGGCATGCTGGCGGCAACCGGCTTGATGGAGTCGGCGAGGGAAGGCTTGCTCACCGTATTCGGACAGAAGATGACGCATGCCCTGCGCAGCAGCCTGATGGACAAGTTTATTCACCTGACGACGGACAACGTGACCGGACAGGAGCCGGGCACGCTGGTATCGCGTTTTGTGGGCGACGTGGATACGGTGGAAAACCTGTTTACATCCGGCATTATCAGCATGTTTGCCGATATCTGCAAGCTCGTCAGCATCCTGACGGTCATCTGGTTTCGCAATCGAGGGCTGACGTTCGTGCTGCTGGCACTGCTGCCGTTCCTGTTTGCGTTCACGCGGCATGTACAGAAAAGCATGCTGGCGGCGCAGATGGAGAACCGGAAGGCGGTCGGCAGGGCGTCCGGACATGTGCCGGAAACCCTGCATAATATCAGAACCATTCACTGCCTGAATAAGGAAGCCTACATGGAACAGCAATATGACGCATATATCGGCAAAAGCTATCGGGCGATGGAGAAAACCAATTTCTGCGACGCGGTCTATTCTCCGGTCATTCTCATTCTGAATGCGGTCGTGGTGTCTGCCGTCATGCTGCTTTCGGCATCGGGCAATCCGCGTGTACTGACCTTTTTCGGCATGTCCGCGGGCACGGCGATCGCCGTCATTAACTATATCTCCCAAATCTTTGCGCCGGTAGAGAGCTTGGGCATGGAAATTCAAACCATTCAGTCGGCGGTGGCGGGCATTCGCCGCATGGACGAGTTCTTTGCTCTTGAGGAAAGAGAGGAGCCGCATGCCTGCGTCGGACGCGGGGCAGTCGGCTGGGATATCCCGTTTGTGGAATTTCGGGATGTGACGTTCGGCTACGACGAACATGCGGTACTCCGTCATCTGAGCTTCAAGGTTATGGATGGCGAACAGGTGACGCTTGCCGGACGCACGGGCGTGGGGAAAAGCACGATATTCAAGCTGCTGCTGGGGCTGTATCAGCCGCAGAGCGGCGAGGTGCTGATTCGCGGCGTTTCTGCGGCGGAAATCAAACCGGAAGATCGAAGAAGGCTGTTTGGCTATGTCGAACAGTCGTTTCACAGGGTGACGGGAACAGTGAGAGAGCAGATTACGCTGTATGACGCTTCCATCAGCGAAAAGAGCATCCGGAACATGGTGGAATTGACCGGAATGAAGGAAGCCATCGAGAGCCTGGAAAAGGGATATGATACCCCCTGCACGCCGGAGCTGTTTTCTCAGGGACAATGGCAGCTCCTTTCCATCGTCAGGGCGGCAGCGGCAGAACCAAAGTTGCTGCTGTTTGATGAAATAACGGCGAACCTCGACGCGGAAACGGAAAAAGCTGTTTTGACTGCGCTCAGGCGCGTGGCGCGGGACAGAACGGTCATCTCCATTTCTCACAGAACGTCGGCAGAACTGGGACGAGTGATTGAAATGGAGTAAAAAACCGTACATTCTTTCAAAGAGAAAAAAGAAGATACGGCACATAGA
>URJN01000216.1 GCA_900548125.1 uncultured Eubacteriales bacterium | reverse complement strand
AAAAAAATAAAGTCAAATAAATATTGAGAAATTTCGAAAACGCGCTTGACAAAGGTTTGTATCTGGCTATATAATGGCGTTGCACTTTTGAAAACGAAAGCGCATCAAAAAGCAAAAGCCCGGCAGCACCGGATAGGGAGGATACGACTATGAAAAAATTCGCAACCATCGCTTTGACTTTGGCTATGGCGGCTGCATCTGCCTGCGCAAGCGCGACCACCGTCGGAATCTGCCAGCTCGTACAGCATGAGGCACTCGATGCGGCGACGCAGGGCTTTAAGGATGCGCTGACCGAGAAGATGCCGGACGTCAAGTTCGACGAGCAGAACGCGGCGGGCGACGCGGCGACCTGCGTGACCATTACCAGCAAGTTCGCCGCCGACGGCGTGGATCTCATCCTCGCCAACGCGACCTCTCCGCTTCAGGCGGCAGTTTCCGCGACAGGCGATATCCCGATTCTGGGCACGTCCATCACCGATTACGCGACCGCATTAGGCATGAAGGAATGGAACGGTACGACCGGCATCAACGTGTCCGGCACGAGCGACCTCGCTCCGCTGGATGGTCAGGCGGCGATGATTCAGGAGCTTTTCCCGGAGGCGAAGAACATCGGCTTGCTCTATTGCTCTGCGGAAGCAAACTCCGTCTACCAGATTACGACGATTAAGGGCTATCTCGAGGAAATGGGTTATACCTGCACCGAGTTCGCCTTTACGGATTCCAATGACGTTG
This sequence comes from uncultured Eubacteriales bacterium, assembly GCA_900548125.1. GTDB lineage: Bacteria > Bacillota > Clostridia > Christensenellales > Aristaeellaceae > Ventricola. The sequence continues at coordinate 3,524 of URJN01000216.1, read as the reverse complement.
CTTCCGTCACCCAGACTGCTGCGGATTCCAGCGACGTGGTCTACATCCCGACGGATAACACCGCCGCGGCGTATACCGAGACGATTGCCAACGTCCTCATTCCGGCGAAGGTTCCGGCTGTCGTGGGTGAGGAAGGCATCTGCAAGGGCTGCGGCGTTGCGACGCTGACCATCAGCTACTATGATCTGGGCTACAAGACCGGCGAAATGGCGTATGATATCCTCGCCAACGGCGCGGACGTCAGCACGATGAAGATCGAGTCCGCCCCGAACTTCACCAAGAAGTACAACGCGGCGAACGCCGAGGCCCTGGGGCTGACGATGCCGGCGGATTATGTAGCGATTGAGTAAGCTCATTCAAGCGAACATGAGCCAAGGAAGCGGCAAAACGCTTCCTTGGCTTCACGTATATAAGAGGAAAAGAGGAGGACAATCCCGTGGAGATTGCCAAATTGCTGAACGCGCTTCCAAGCGCCGTGTCCCAGGGCGTAATCTGGGGAATTATGGCGATTGGTGTGTATATCACCTATCGCATTCTTGATGTTGCCGATCTGACGGTGGACGGCAGCATTGCGACCGGCGGCGCGGTTGCTGCCGTGCTGATTATCGGCGGATGCAACGTATGGGTTGCGATGATTGCGGCGTTTCTGGTCGGCATGATTGCCGGATTGGCGACGGGCATCTTTCATACGTTTATGGGGATTCCCGCGATTCTGGCGGGCATTTTGACCCAGCTGTCGCTTTACTCCATCAACCTGCGCATCCTCGGGGGCAAGGCGAATCTCGCGGTCAGCGTCAACAACTATCCGCTGATCGTTTCCGCCCGAAACGCAAGAGCGCTTTCGATGAAAAACCCGTTCATCATCCTTGCCGTGCTTGCAATCGCGGTGATTGCGCTGCTGTATTGGTTCTTTGGCACGGAGCGCGGCTGCTCCCTTCGTGCGACGGGCGCGAACGCGAACATGGCGCGTGCGCAGGGCATCAATACTGATGCCGATAAGGTGCTGGGACTGATGCTCTCTAACGGTCTGGTTGCTTTTGCCGGCGCGCTGCTGACGCAGTATCAGGGCTTTGTCGATGTCGGCATGGGACGCGGCGCAATCGTCATTGGTCTGGCGGCGGTTATCATCGGTGAGGTCGTGTTCTCCAAGATTTTCCACAATTTCGCGCTCAAGCTCTTTGCCGTGGTCATCGGCGCGATTCTGTATTATATCGTCATCCAAGTCGTTCTGTGGCTGGGACTCAATACCAACGACCTGAAGATGCTTCAGTCGCTCGTCGTCGCGATGTTCCTTGCCGTGCCTTTCTGGAAGAACAAGTACTTCAGAAAGGAAAAGAAGGGAGGCGCGAACCATGGCTGAGCGCATCATGCTGAATATCAACCATATCGCCAAGACGTTTAACCCCGGAACGATTACCGAAAAGCGCGCGCTGACAGATGTTGATTTGAAGCTGAACGAGGGCGACTTTGTCACCATTATCGGCGGCAACGGCGCGGGCAAGTCCACGACGCTCAACGCCGTGGCAGGCGTATTCACCGTGGACAAGGGAACCATCGAGGTGGACGGCGTGGATGTGACCCGTCTGCCGGAATTTAAACGCGCTAAGTATCTGGGACGCGTGTTCCAGGATCCCATGACCGGCACGGCGGCGACGATGAACATCGAGGAGAATATGGCGTTGGCGATGCGCCGCGGCGAAAAGCGCACACTCCGCTGGGGTATTTCCAACATGGAGCGCGACATGTATCGCGAGCAGCTGCGCACGCTGGGGCTGGGATTGGAAGACCGCATGAGCAGCAAGGTCGGTCTGCTTTCCGGCGGACAGCGGCAGGCATTGACGCTGCTGATGGCGGCATTGCGCACGCCGAAGCTCCTTCTGCTCGACGAACATACCGCCGCGCTTGACCCGAAGACGGCGGCGAAGGTTCTGGAGCTGACGGAGAAAATCGTTGCGGAGCAGAAGCTCACCGCGATGATGGTTACGCACAACATGAAGGACGCCATCGCGATGGGCAACCGCCTGATTATGATGAATGCGGGGCGCGTTGTGGTCGATGTGCGCGGGGAAGAAAAGAAGAAGCTGACCCGCGAAGACCTGATGCAGCTGTTTGAAAAGGCGGCAGGTCAGGAAATCGCGAACGACAGAATGCTGCTGTCCTAAGACAGGGTTATACATACGCCGCGTGAGCAAAGCTGAGAAGTGCTGCTCACGCGGCGTATTTACGTATAGGAAATTGCGCAAAGCTGCCTGCGTGAGCAAGGCTTCCGTGTTTTGCGGACTCAGCCCGCTTTTTATAAGCGGATAAAGATAAATATCAAAGCCCGACAGGAGCAGCTCCCGTCGGGCTTAATTTTATGAGCTTAAAAACCAGCTTACAGTTCGCCGTTGATGATTGCGTCGATGACAACCTTGCCGACCTTGAAGTTATTCTCCATAGCGGTGGCGAAGATATCAGCGGACTCAACGCTCTCATCGGAAGCGAGGGAATCGACGAAGTTCGGATCCCACAGGCTCTCCGGGGAAGCACCGTTCATGAACGCATCGGTGTTGACGGAGTCACGGATGATGATGTAGCGATCGAGCATGCCCAGACGGTCGAGGACGACAGCCAGAGCGTTGTCTTCCATCTCGGTCAGCGCGTACGGATCAGGGCAGCCATAGGTCTCGTTCATGAGCAGGGCGTTCATGTGGTCATACGCGCCCTTCCAGTAGTTGTCACCGGTAACGGTCGTGCCGCGCAGAACCATCGGATCGCGGGTCGCCCACTCGGCGTTGTCGAAGGTAGCCGCCATGAAAGCGCGGGTCTTCTCGGTGGTCTCGATCTTGACGTCCTTGACGAGGTTGTAAACCTTGTCGCACAGCTCCTGATTCAGGATCTTGTAGGAGGCACTGTCGTAGCTCGCGTCATGGTACCAGGTGGTGCCGGTCGCGTCGGCAAGCTCACGGGCGTCGGCGTGGTGACCGAGGTCGAAGTCAACGGTCGCGGTGATGACGAACACGTCGCCCATCACGCCGTACTCAATCGCGGAGCCGGCGCAGCCGGTGCTGATGATGTAGGCGTTGCTGAAATCGAAGCGGTTGTCCATCAGAATAGCCTGAAGGCTCATCGCGGTATTGACCTTGCCCATGCCGGTTACATACAGCGCAATGCCATCCTTGACGTAGAGCTTGTTGCCCTCAAAGCCGCCGACGATATCATATTCCTCGCCGCCCATGCAGTAGCCTTCATAGTAATACTGCGCTTCGCCCGGGAAGTCGCCGGACATTTCGCCGCTCTCGAACTTGGGCAGAATCAGAGCCTTAATGGCGATGGGGGAAGCGTCCTCGGCGAGCGCGAAGGCGGCGGCTGCGGTCAGAACGAGCGCAAAGAGCAGAGCAAGCAGTTTCTTCATGGATGTTGTTCTCCTTTCAGAATGACGAAACAGAACCCGAACAATAGAACCGAATGTTCGGAAAAATTCGGGTTAATTTCGGAATGAAATGGATTTTAGCACTTTTAATGTTCGGTTTCAAGGATAAATT
>URJN01000215.1 GCA_900548125.1 uncultured Eubacteriales bacterium | reverse complement strand
GATCTGCTGCTGGTGCTTTCCATCATTCGGACTGTCCTTTTCTGCCTGATGGATGCAAAGGGGATATAATATGGCACTTCATACCAAATTAAAGGAATACCGCGAATCCAAGGGACTCAAGCAGGCAGACCTTGCCGACCTTGTCCATGTGCGGCGGGAAACAATCGTCAATCTTGAAAAAGGTAAATACAACCCCTCGTTGAAGCTGGCAATGGATATCGCAAATGTCTTTCAAACGACGGTAGAAGAGCTGTTCTTTTTCACGGAGGATTGAATCTCTTCGTTGGTACCGCCCAGCCTCACTCTTTTCAGCTTTAACTAAAACGCTCATGCCTTCATCCGGTCGGCATGAGCGTTTTATGTTGATTTACGGGTTCTGTTTAAGCCAGCTTTTCAGCTTTTTTTCAAAGTGGGCTTCGGCTTCTTGAACGTTCTTCAGCTTTCCTGCGGCAATCTCCCACATCGTGCCGTTAAACGCACCGTCCGTCATCTCAATCACCGGATACCGCACCGCGACGACAGTGTTCTCCGCAGGGATTTCGTACAGGAACGTAAAACGCTCGTCCTCGCTGTTTTCCCCGATGACGCTCGGCATCCCCTTGACACCCGCCATCCTCTCCAGCTCCGTCCTCGTGCAGACAAAGCGCATGAATTCCTTCGCCCATTTCTCATTCTTCGCGCCGGAAACCAGAGCCAGCCCCTGAACGCCGTCAATGCTGAGCGCAGGGGTTTCATTTACGATAGGCAGAGATACGAACTCATACTCAAACGGGTTCGCCATAAACGCCTCGGATTTGGTTTCCCGCTTTTTCATACCGCTGACCGTTTCCGTCGTCACGGCAAAAAACGGGGTTTTGCCTTCAAAGAAGAAGCCGATTGCCTTTTCGTAGATGTCCTCTACCCTGATATTGACCTCATGGTCGATATAGCCGCTGTCCATCAGCTCAAACAGGCGGGCGAATTCTTCCTCGAAATATGCGCCGCAGCCCACTTCACAGGCATGGAACCTTTCATACAGTGCAGCCTGATCCGCCTCTTTGGATATTTTGAGGTTTCGGTCATTCTGCATCAGCAGAGCGTAAAAATTGCGGTATGGTCCGGAGAGCGGCACATAGCCGTTTTCAGCCAGCACCGCGCAGACCTGCTCCAGCTCCTCGCGCGTCGTCGGCACGGTCAGATTCAGCTGACTGAGGATGCTTTTGTTGACGACAAATCCGCTGGAAAGCAACGCCCAGCTGAGCGAAAGCAGTCTGCCGTCCTTGCTTTCGGCATCCAGAATGCCGCTGCAAACGACATCTGTGTTCATGCCGATGGTATTCAAATCGACCAGAGCGGCTTCGATTTTGTCCCTTTCGGTGAAGTAAGTCCGCGGGCTGAACATGACGATTTCCGGACAGTCATCGCCGGCAACCAGCACATTCAGCTGATGGGAATAATCATCGACCCAGATGTAGTTAACCGATACATTCGGGTAGATTCGGTTCCAATCCGCGGCAACCGCATCCAGTGCTTCAAAATTCGCCCAGCTTCCGCGCACCTCGATGCTTGCCATGGCTTCCGTATCCATAGACGGGGTAAACGCGCCGTCCGTCTTTGGCTCGGCGTCGTCCTTTTTCCGGCAGCCTGTCAGCAGCAAAGCGCAGATTGCCAACAGCATCAGGAGTTTGATGGTTTTTTTCATGATTCCGTTTCCCTTGTTTTTTTCGCGTATTGTTTAAGTGCAGCCGTCAGAATTTTCGGCTCGACCGGCTTGGCGATATGACCGTTCATTCCCGCCATTCGGCATGCGGCGACATCCTCCGCAAAGGCGTCCGCCGTCATGGCGACGATGGGAATATTCGCTTTTTTCACATCGTCCAGCTGCCGGATGGCGCATGCCGCCTCATAGCCGTTCATGACCGGCATTTGAATATCCATGAAGATCATGTTGTATTCGTCGTCTTTGGCTTCGCGTATCCGCTCGACACATTCCCTGCCGTTGACCGCCCGCTCGGCAGTCGCGCCGCGCATATCCAAAAGAGCCTGTAAAATCTCCCAGTTCAAATCATTGTCCTCGGCGACGAGCAGATGCATGCCCGCGCCGCTCTGAGCATCCTCCTGAGCTTCGGCTTCCTTCTCCGCGTCTTTTCGTTCGAGCCTGTCAAACAGGCGAAGCAGTCGAGAGCGGAAAACCGGTTTAAGCAGGAACAATCTGACGCCCGCCTTCTGCGCCGCCGTTTCGACCTCCATGGCATCGTAGGCTGAGAGGACGACCGGCGGAAGCATCCCGCCGCAGGCTTTTCTGAGCGCATCCGCCAGATTGAGTGCATTCCATTCGGGCATCTGATGCTCAATGATGACCGCGTTTATATCTTCCCTGCTCAGGACAGCAGCGGCATCCTCTGCCGTATCGGCGAATACCGTTTGAACGCCCAGCGCATGCAGTTCTTCGCTCAGATACATCCGCATATCCGGCGAACCCATCGCCAGCACCCGCTTTGCGCGCAGAACGGGCGGCGTCTTTTCTTCTTCAAACGGAAGCTCAATCCGCACGGTGAACGTCGTTCCGACGCCCTGTTCGCTCTGCACGTCGATTGTGCCGCCCATCAGGCTGACCATCTGTCCGGCAATCGCCATGCCCAGACCCGAGCCTTCGATTTTGTCAATGCGTCCGTCCTTTTCACGGGTAAACGGCTCATAGAGCGTCTTGATGTATTCCTGCGACATGCCGATGCCGGTATCCTGCACGCGATAAATCAGCCGCAGACGGTTTTCCTCCTCCAACGCTTCTTCCCGCAAAAGCACCTGTATGCTTCCGCCCGACGGCGTATACTTGACGGCGTTGCTCAGGATATTGATGAAGATCTGATTGAGCCGGAGCTTATCGGCAAAAAGTTCTTCATGCAAAACATTCTGAAGCCGAACATCCAGCCGGATATCCTTTCGGCACGCCTGCGGATAGATGATATTGATAAGGTTTTCCACCTCCTCGGCAAGCGAGAAGGTTGTCGGGCTGAGCGTAAACTTCCCGCTTTCCACCTTGGAGATATCCAGAACATCGTTGATGAGCGTCAGCAGATGCTTGCCCGCCAGCAGCAGCTTTCGCAGACATTCCTCGACCTTTTCTCGGTTGTCCAGATTGCTCTGCGCGATGGCCGCCATGCCCAAAATAGCGTTCATCGGCGTGCGGATATCATGGCTCATCGTCGAAAGGAATCGGGTTTTCGCTGCATTGGCATGCTCGACCGCCGCCAAACTCTCTCTCAGCCGCTTATTCAGCAGCAGGAAATAGACCGAGTTCACCGCAATCAGCAGCGCAAACGCCAGTGCCGTTACAAGCAGCAGCGACCACTGAACCGACGCCTGAGACAGTGCGCTGACCTCGATTGAGCCGACGAGGAACCAGCCGTTGTAAGTTTTGGAGGAATAAGCGCAGATGGTCTTGTTTCCCTGCGAATTCAGGCAGGTCAGCTTGCCGGGAAGCGGGTCGGAATTGATTTTCTCCCTGACTGCCTCCGCCTGCGGATAGGTCAGGTCATTGTACGTCCGCAAAAACTCATAGAAATTGCTGTTTTTGAGCATGTTCGCGCGGAACAGATACGCGCCGTTCCGGTTGACCATGCTAATCTGGATTCCGTTGTATGCGTCCTTCAGACCGCAATACTCCTGAATCATGGCGACCGGTTCGACGCGCATCAGGAATGCCTGTCTGGAAACGCCCTCGACAAGCACCGAAATCAGGCTGGCGAAGGCGATACATTGTTCGCCGTTGACATTGTTGGCGAATGCGCTGGTGACCACCACATCGCTCTGCGGCTCGTCCTCCAGCAGCGTCATCAGCTCCTGCGTCAGGTTATCATACCGCGCATAAGAAACCCGCCGGTCGCCCTGCGTACCGGCTTTGGCTTGTGAGGATACGCCGGAAAACGTATCGGTCATCACAATCTGCGCCATGACCCGCTCATCCGAATTCAGCTCGGATATCCGGTCGAGCATTTCCTCCGCCGTGCCGATATGCCGTCCCGCGTAATAGCTCCAATCCCTGTTGATTCGGCAGGAGTCATCCAGATAGATGACCGAACGCCGCTGAAGCGATTCAATCGTATCGACGACCCTTTGAACGTCGTTGTCCGTCGAGGTCTGCCGAAGCTCAACGGTAAAGCCCACAACATATGCGATGAGCAAAAGGATGATGCAGGCGTCCGCCGCGATGACCCATCCTTTTCGCCCGCTCAAAAAATTCACATCGGTTATCCTTTCGTATCTTCTTGGCTCCATAAAAGCACATTATCG
>URJN01000214.1 GCA_900548125.1 uncultured Eubacteriales bacterium | reverse complement strand
CTGCCTTTTCTGTCGTATAATAAAGATAATGCCCTGAAGAAATGAATGGGCAGAACTCCGCATGACGACAGGAAAGGATTTTCCGACAGATATGGATATCAACGCCTTATTGTCCAACGAATTTTCTACCGATGCCGCGATTATTTCCCGCATCGTTTCGCTCATCGACGAGGGAAACACCATTCCCTTCATTGCCCGATACCGCAAAGAGATGACCGGCGCGATGGACGACCAGAAGCTCCGCGAAATCAGCGAGCGGCTGGATTATCTGCGCGGGCTGGATAAACGCCGCGAGCAGATCACGGCGAGCATTTCCGAGCAGGGAAAACTCAACGAGGAGATTGAAAGAAAGCTCGGCGCCGCGGCAACGCTTTCCGAGCTGGAGGATATCTACCGCCCATATAAGCCCAAACGCCGCACGCGCGCGATGATTGCGCGGGAGAAGGGCGTCGAGCCGCTGGCAAACGCCATTTTTGCACAGCGGCGCGGGGATGAACCGCTTACGCTGGCGCAGGCATACATCAGCGACGAAAAGGGTGTGCCGGATGCGCAGACCGCCGTGCAGCTTGCGCAGGATATTCTGGCGGAGCAGTTCAGCGACGATGCGTCCATCCGCGCGAAGCTCAGGGAGTTTTACAGGCGGACGGGCATGCTCCGCAGCGTCGCCGCCAAGGAAGGCGAAAACGTCTATGCGCAGTACGCCGATTACCGAGAGCCGGTTCTGCGCGCGGCAGGACACCGCATCCTCGCCGTAAACCGCGGTGAGCGCGAGGAATGGCTGAAGGTCAGCGTGGAATGCGACGACGAACGCGCCTGCCAAATCATCCGCCGAGAGGTCGTCGAGCCGGGCAGCGCATGCTGTGAGGTCGTCCGCGCGGCGGCGGACGACGCATGGACGCGGCTGATTGAGCCGTCCTTGGAGCGCGAAATCCGCAATGAGCTGACGGATAAAGCCAACGAGGGCGCGATCCGCGTCTTTGGCGATAACCTGCATCAGCTGCTCATGCAGCCGCCGATTCGCGGCAAGGTGACGCTGGGCGTCGATCCCGGCTTCCGCACGGGCTGCAAGCTGGCGGTTGTCGATGAAAACGGCAAGGTGCTGGAAACCGGCGTGGGCTATTTCACCCTGCCGATTCATGAAGCGAAAAAGGCGCAGGCGAAGGCGCAGATTCTGGGCATGATTCGCCGCCACGGCGTGACCGCTATCGCCATCGGCAACGGCACGGCGTCCCGCGAGAGCGAGCAGTTTATCGCATCGCTGCTTCCGGAAGCACCGAACGCGGCGTATGTCATCGTCAGCGAAGCGGGCGCGAGCGTGTATTCGGCGTCCAAGCTGGCGGCAAAGGAATTTCCGGAATACGACGTTTCGCTCCGCAGTGCGGTGTCCATCGCGCGGCGCATGCAGGATCCGCTTGCCGAGCTGGTCAAGATCGATCCGAAGGCGATCGGCGTCGGGCAGTATCAGCATGACCTCAAGCAGGCAGAGCTGGAAAACGCGCTCTCCGGCGTGGTGGAAAGCTGCGTGTCGAGCGTCGGCGTGGATGTGGAAACGGCGTCCGCGTCGCTGCTGACGCATGTGGCGGGCATCGGCGAAACGCTGGCGAACAACATCGTGGCGTATCGGGATGAAAACGGCATCGCCTCGCGCGCACAGCTCAAGAAGGTGCCCAAGCTGGGACCGAAGGCATTTGAACAGTGCGCGGGCTTCCTCCGCGTTCACGGAAGCAACCCGCTGGACGCGACGGCGGTTCATCCGGAAAGTTATGCGGCGGCAAAGGCGCTGATGGAGCGGCTGGGCTATACGCCGCAGATGCTCAAGCGCGGCGGCATTGTCGGCATTGCCGCCAAAGCGGAGGAGGTCGGTGTGGCAAAGCTCGCGAAGGAGCTGGAAATCGGCGAAATGACCCTGCGCGATATCCTTTCCGAGCTTGAAAAGCCCGGGCGCGACCCACGCGACGAGCTGCCCGCGCCTGTTCTGCGCACGGATGTGCTGAGCATGGAGGATTTGAAGCCGGGCATGGAGCTGACCGGAACGGTGCGCAATGTCATCGACTTCGGCGCGTTTGTGGATATCGGCGTGCATCAGGACGGACTGGTTCACATTTCCCGCATGGCAGATAAATTCATCCGCCATCCGAGCGAGGCTGTGCATGTGGGCGATGTGGTGACGGTTTGGGTCGTCGATGTGGACGTGAAAAAACAGAGAATCGCACTGACCATGGTGAAGGGGAGAGCGTAACATGCGCAAAAGGGCTGCCGCCGCGCTGATGGCATGGATTTTGATGCAGGCGACGCCTGCCGCGGCGCAGGACTGGCTGCGCAGCTACGGCGGAAGCGGCAGGGACAGCCTGCGGGAAATCGTGTCCGTCGGCGATGGAATCCTTGCCGCGGGAAGCACGACGTCTTCGGACGGCGATTTGAGCATCCGCACACGGGAAGGCAAGACCGGCTGGCTGCTTCGGCTGGGCGCGGACGGAAGCGTTCTTTGGAATTTCTGCTCGTCGCGCGATGGCAAGGCGGAGATTTGCAGCCCCTTCGTGCATGATAACGGGTGCGTGAGCTGCGTGCTGACCGGAGAGCGGGGGCAGGAATGGATTGAGCTAAATGAGCGCGGGCGGGCAGAAAAGCGCGTTGCCGTGCCGGATGTCACTCAGTTTTGCCGCCATGAGCGGCAGGGAGAAAGCACGCCCGTCTATGCCGTGCCGCACGACAGGGAGGGACAGCCGTTTCTCGCGCTCGTGGTCGATCACGGCGACGGAACGTGCTGCATCGCGGAGCTGGCGCAGGATGGCAGGCTGTCGCCGGGAATGAGCTTTGTCAAAGCGGAAGCGGATTTGTTCGCGGCATGCAGAGACGGAAGCGGGCGCATTGCCATGCCGTACGCCGATGAGGGGAGCGGCGCACTCGGCGTGTGCTTCATTCAGCCCGGAACGGATGAGCCGCCGACCGTTGCGCAGGCAAATCTGGGCGAATGGCTCAGCGACGGCGTGTTGCTCGATTGCGCGGCGCTGGAGGATGGCTCGGTCATCCTCAGCGGGCAGAAGAAACAGATTGGCGGCGTGCTGGTGCGCATCAATGCGCTCGGCGAAACCGTGTTTGCGCACTCGATGGATGATATCGTGACCAAACTGACGGTCACATCCGGCGGCTTTGCTGGGTATTATCGGCAGGGCATCGCGTATTTCGATGAAGACGGCGGGCTGCTCGGAACGAAGGAAGCGGAATACCCGACGGATGAACGGGACGTCCGCTTCCCGCTGGGCATTGCCGCGTTCGGAAACGGCGTTGCGGCACTCTTTGAGCCGGAAGAAGGGGAAGCGGAGGAATGCCGCATCCGCGTGATCTCCGGTGAGGAGCTGGATGAAGAGGGCGAATACGAAAACGCGCTTTTCGTTCAGAAGGATTGTACGCTGCTGAACGCGCGGGCAAATCAAAGCGGCGTGACGCTGCTGCTTGAGCGGCGCGACGGACAGCGGTTCGGCGTGCAGATTGACCGCGGCGGTACAGCGAAAGAAACAGAAATCTTTCAGGAAAGAATCGCGGGCAGACAGACGGTTGACGCAGGAACGCTGACCTGGCAGGAAACCGAGGGCGGCGCATGGGTTGCGCTGGAGGATGAACAGGGAAATGTGCGCTGGCGCACGCGAACGGTCATCCATACCGCGGCGGATCGGCTGGAGTGGCTCTGCGCTGTGCAGCTTCCGGATGGAAGCTATGCGCTCGGCGGACGCTGCCTGACCGATACGGAGGACGGCGAACAACAGGAAGCCGTGCTGTGTATCATCGGAAATGACGCCGTTCTGCGCCGAATCTCGACGGTGCAGCTTCGGGAAGGAAGAAGCGCCGGCTGCGTCTGCGATATGCTGGTGCATCCGCAGAAAGGTCTGTTGATGCTGACCTCGTCCGGAAAATGGACGCATAGCGGCGCAAATCAGATTCAGAGCGCGGATGGAAGCGTCCATCTCCCGCTGGAAATCGGCTTTGAAGCGGATGGGGCAAGGCTGCTGACGGATGGCGGCGGGGAGATTTATGTTGCGGGAACGGATGAAGAGAATGGACAGAGAATCACCGCACTTGTCCGCGTGAATCTCCAGACCGGAAAAGCAACATTGTGATGAAAACTCGTCCTGAATTCATGCCTTAAAACCGCCGCGAAGCGAAGAAGGGGTTTGGGGATGAAATCCCCAAGCAGGTTTGGGCGGCAGCCCAAGGTAACCCCCGTAACCCCAAAATCGCGAAGCGATTTAAAAGAAGCGTGAATCAGGAAGCGAAGCGT
>URJN01000213.1 GCA_900548125.1 uncultured Eubacteriales bacterium | reverse complement strand
ATGCGCGTGAGCGCCGCCGGCAATATGCCCTTACAGGGCTTAGTCAAACCACCGGCTAAGCCGGTGGTCATGATTTTGTACTTGGGCAGAACAAATGATATGGAAAACCGGAAAAACGATGACTCTGGTTCTAAGTGGATGGCACAAAAACAAACGGACAAATTGCGCAATATGTGTAAAAAACATGAAAAGTAATGGTTGTGTTTACCAAAATGAAGTGATATAATACTCACAAAGGCAATGAGCGAACCATCCATTGCTAAAACAAAAAGGAGGAAATCCCATATGAAAAAGTTTCTTGCTGCTGCTGTTGCGTCTGTGATGCTCGTAGGCGGCGCGGCGTTGGCTGCTGCTGACGGCGAACTGAACATCTGCTCCCCGAACAGCGACGGTCTGCTGTCCATCATTCCGGTGTTTGAAGAGCAGACGGGTATCAAGGTCAATGTCGAGTCCATCGGCACGGGCGACTGCATGAAGCGCATTGGCAGTGAAATCTCTCAGGAATACAGCACGTTTGATCTGATGTACGGCGGCTCTCTGGCAAACTATGTTGCCAACGCCGACCTGTTCCAGAACTATGTTTCCGATCAGGACCAGTATCTGATGGATGCGTACAAGAACACCCGCAGCTACTGCACCAACTACACCATCGACGGTTCCGTTCTGCTGGTCAACACCGATATGCTCAAGGAAATGGGCATTGAGGTGAAGGGCTATGCGGATCTGCTCCAGCCCGAGCTGGTTGGCAAGATTGCGTCCGCCGATCCGGCTTCTTCTTCCTCCGCGTTCTGTCAGCTGACCAATATGCTGCTCGCGATGGGCGGTTATGAGGACGACGCTGCATGGAAGTATGTGGAAGACCTGTTCGTCGGTCAGAAGGTTGCCATCACCAGCGGCTCTTCCGCTGTGTACAAGGGCGTTTACAATGGCGAATATGCCGTCGGTCTGACCTATGAAGACCCCTGCGTCACCCTCATCAAGGACGGCGCGACCAACATCGAGGTCGTCTATCCGGTCGAAGGCACCGTGTTCCTGCCGGCTCAGATTGGTATTGTCAAGAACGCGAAGAATGTTGACAACGCCAAGGCGTTTGTGGACTTCATGCTCTCCGAAGACGCGCAGCGCTTCCTCGCTGAGAACACCACCAGCCGCAATGTCCGCGAAGTGGAATACAAGAACGACGTCATGACGCCGCTCGCCGACATCAAGCTCATCTATGAAGACAGCGACTACGTCATCGCCCATACTTCTGAGCTGAAGGAAAAGGTTCAGGATATCATGATGGATATGTAAGCTCCATGCCTTCGGGTGGAGGCGCGTGCCAAAAGCCGCGCCTTCGCTTTATTTGGGGAGAAGCGGCGCATGAGCCGCCCGCCCAACCATACTACGACCGCGAAAGGAAAAGGACATTATGAGCGTAGGTATTCACTTTGAGCATATCGTCAAAAAGTACGGCGATAACACCATTATCCCCGACCTGAATCTGGATGTGAAGGAAGGCGAGTTCTTTACGCTGCTCGGTCCTTCCGGATGCGGCAAAACGACTCTGCTGCGCATGGTTGCGGGCTTTAACTCCATTGAGGGCGGAACCATCGCTTTTAACGGAAAGGTCATCAACGATATCGCGCCCAACAAGCGCAATATCGGCATGGTTTTCCAGAATTACGCGGTCTTCCCGCATATGACCGTTCGCGAAAACGTCGCGTTCGGTCTTGAAAACCGCCACCTGCCCAAGAACGAGATCAAGCAGCGCGTGGATGAGATTTTGGAAACGGTCAAGATTACGCAGTATGCGGATCGCCTGCCTGAGCGTCTTTCCGGCGGACAGCAGCAGCGCGTCGCGCTGGCACGCGCAATCGTCATCAAGCCGGACGTGCTGCTGATGGATGAGCCGCTCTCCAACCTGGACGCGAAGCTGCGCATCGAGATGCGCAACGCGATTCGTCAGATTCAGAACAGCGTCGGTATCACCACGATTTACGTCACCCACGATCAGGAAGAAGCGATGGCGGTTTCGGACCGCATCGCGGTCATGTCCGGCGGCGTGATTCAGCATGTGTCTACGCCGAAGAGCATCTATCAGCGTCCGGCAAATCAGTTTGTTGCGAACTTTATCGGCAGAAGCAATACGCTCCGCGCGGTATACAGCAAGGGCACGCTCCGCTTCGGCAACGGCTATGTGATGCCGTATGATAACTGCGAAAACGTGCCGGCGGAGGATGTGCTGGTTGCCGTCCGTCCGGAAGAATTCGTTCTTGCGGCAGACGGGCAGCAGGGCATCGACGCGACGGTGACGTCCAGCGTGTTCCTTGGGCTGAATACGACGTATTTCGTCGAGCTTTACGACGGGACGAGTGCCGAAATCGTCGAGGAAAGCTCCATTTCCAGCATCATTCCCAATGGAACGAAGGTTAAGCTGACGCTCAAGGCGGACAAGATTAACGTCTTTACCGCCGATGGCAGCACGAACCTGACGAAAGGGGTTGTGAACGATGTCCGCTAAAGCACCCCGCAAAAAGATTCGCTGGGATTTGTGGATGATCGTCACCGTCGCTATCAGCATCTTCTACCTGCTGTTTCTGCTTTATCCGCTGATCAGCATGCTGAGCAAGAGCGTGATCGGCGATGATGGCGGCTTTACATGGAAGTATTTTTCAAAGGTATTTCAAAAGAAGTATTATCAGCGGGCGATTCTGGGCAGCTTGAAGATCTCCGCGACGGTTACGCTCATTACGGTTCTGCTTGCAACGCCGCTGGCGTATATCATGTCCACGATTAAAATCAAGTTCGCCAGCGCACTTCAGATTCTGATTCTGGTCAGCTCGATGAGTGCGCCGTTCATCGGCGCGTATGCGTGGATTATGCTCTGCGGACGCAACGGAACCATCACCAATTTCCTGTTGAATACATTCGGCATCAAGCTGGGCGATATTTATGGCTTTAAGGGCTGTGTCATCGTCATGAGCTTGCAGCTGTATTCGCTGGTGTTCATGTTTGTATCCGGCGCCTTTAAGAATATGGATAACTCGCTCATTGAAGCGAGCGAAAGCCTCGGCTGCTCCGGCATCCGCAAAATCTTCAAGGTCGTTCTGCCGCTCATCATGCCGACGCTGCTCTCCGGCGCGCTGATGGTGTTCATGCGCACGTTTGCGGACTATGGCACCCCGATGCTCATCGGCGAAAACTACAACACGCTTCCGGTCGTCGTCTATAAGGAATTCCTCTCCGAAATCGGTTCGAGCGACGGCATGGCGGCGGCGATTTCCATCATTGCCATTGTCATCACGACGGCGGTTTTCCTGCTTCAAAAATATATCGCCAACCGCAAGGTGTTCTCCATGAGCGCGCTGCATCCCGTTGAGCCGAAGAAGCTCCACGGCGTGAAGAACGTTCTGGCGCATGCGTATTGCTATATCCTCGTCGGACTTGCCATCATGCCGCAGTGCTATGTTATCTACTCGTCCTTCCGCAACACGAACGGAAAGCTCTACACGGACGGCTATGGTCTGGGCAGCTATAAGGAAGCGTTCTCGACTGTCGGCAGTTCCATCATTCACACCTATGCGCTGGCGTTTGCGGCGATTTTCGTCATTGTGCTGGTGTCGCTGTTCGTATCCTACATCGTCGTGCGCCGCCGCAATCCGATTAACGCGGCAATCGACGTGGTTTCCATGTTCCCGGAGACGGTCATGGGCTCAATTCTCGGCATTGCGCTGCTGACGACCTTCAATAAGAAGCCCCTGCTTCTGACCGGCGGTGCGTTCATCATGATTCTGTCCTATACCATCCGCCGTATGCCGTATACGATTCGCTCGTCCTCGGCGATTCTGCGGAACATTTCTCCGAGCATTGAGGAAGCATCCATCAACCTCGGCGCATCCGACTTCAAGACGTTCTTCAAGGTCACGGTACCGATGATGATGTCCGGCGTCATTTCCGGCGCAATCCTTTCGTGGATTATGATTATTACGGAATTGTCCACGTCCATCATCCTCTATACCAGCAAGACCAAGACGATGACGCTGGAAATCTATTCTCAGATTATCCGCGGCAACGACGGCGTCGCGTCGGCGATTTCCGCCATCCTGACCTTCTCGACCATCATCGCGTTGGCGGTGTTCTTCAAGGTCAGCGGTAAGAAGGATATCACCATGTAAGCTCGCAAAGCACATAAAAGAGGCTGTCAAGCTAACAACACCGATATTTCAAGAAGAAACTAAGTATTTGCGCCCGAAGGTTTCCAAAGGGCGATGCGCCAAACGGGCGCCGTAAACGCTCGGAAAGCCCTTT
>URJN01000212.1 GCA_900548125.1 uncultured Eubacteriales bacterium | reverse complement strand
GCCGTAGATAAAGCAGAACACAACGATTGCGCAAAGTACAATCAGCGCGATATCCAGCGAGCGCACGGAAATATCCATTTTGTCATAGATATCCGTGACCCAGTTGTGGCGCACGCCGTCCTTTTTTTCTTCCTGCTGCTTCGGCTTGTTGTCCTGTTCAGACATATCATTTCTCCTTTTGCTTTCTGATTTCAAAAAAACCTGCCGATTGCTCATCAGCAGGTTTTCTTTAGCTTTTCAATCTTACTTACGGGTCATGTACTTACGCATATCGAGGATACACGCGATGAGGATGACCGCGCCCTTGATGATGTAGGTGATATTGCCGGAGATGCCGAGGAAGGTCATACCGGAAATAATGAGCTGCATCATGAACACGCCGAGGATAACGCCGCTGATCTTACCAGTGCCGCCGACGAAGGATACGCCGCCGATAACCGCCGCAGAGATGGCATCTGCCTCATAGTTCAGACCCAGGGTCGCCGTAGAGGAGCCCAAACGAGCCGCCTCGATGAAGCCCGTGTAGCCATAGAGCGCACCGGCGAGCATGAACACGCCGATGATGGTCGCCATGACGTTGACGCCGGAAACACGCGCCGCCTCCTCGTTGGAGCCGACAGCAAACATGTTCTTGCCGAACGTCGTCTTATTCCAGACGACCCACATAATCGCCGTCACGATAATCGCCAGCACGACATACATCGGCACAGCGGTCGTTCCGAACTTCACAACAGACTTGGTCACGAAGTTCGTGGTGTAGCTCGCGTCCAGGCTGGAAACCTGCTTGGAGTTGGAAACCGTCAGGTAGATACCGTAGGTGATCATCTGCATCGCCAGCGTGATGATGTACGGATGCAGCTTCCACTTCGCCATGACAAAGCCGTTGACAAAGCCGATGCACGCGCCGATGACCATCACCAGCAGCACGACCAGCAGCAGGTTCTGCGGAACGCCTTCAGCGATGAAGCGGCCGTTCGCGCCAGCCTTCTGCAGCAGGATTGCCGCGACGAAAGCGGTCAAGCCCGCAACACGTCCACCGGTCAAGTCCGTACCGGCAAGCACGATACAGCCGGCAACGCCCAGTGCCATCGGCAGACGGGCAGCCGTCAGGGAGATGATGTTCACCAGCGACGGAACGCCGAAGAACTGCGGGCGCTGAATCTGGACGTACACCGCCAGCAGCAGAATGATGATGATCATCGCGTGGTCAAGCAGCCAGTTGACCACCGCGTGGCGCTTATCATGAGCAGACAGCGCTTTGAAAGAATCCATTTTTCCGGGCATGGGATGTCGTCCTCCTTATGCGTATTTCGCAGCCAGGGTCATAATCTCTTCCTGCGTGGTGTTGTCTGCGTCCACCTCGCCCGCGACACGTCCGCCGGACATGACGACGATGCGGTTGCAGACGCCAAGCAGCTCGGGCATTTCGGAGGAAACCATCACGACCGCCTTGCCCTGCTTCGCCAAATCCTGAATAAGCTGATAGATTTCGTACTTTGCGCCGACGTCAATGCCGCGGGTCGGCTCATCCAGCAGCAGCACATCCGGATGAGTCAGAATCCAGCGTCCGAAAATAACCTTCTGCTGGTTGCCGCCGGAAAGCGTGTTAATCTTGGTCTGCTGGTTCGGCGTCTTAATGCGCATCGCTTTAATCATGCTGTCCGTTGCCGCAGCCATCTTTTTATCGCTGAGGAACGGGCCGACCTTATACTTTTTCAGGCTGGCAATAACCGTGTTTGCGCGAATATCCAGAATACCGAGAATACCGGTTGCGCGGCGTTCTTCCGTCACCAGCGCGAAACCGTTCTTGATGGACTCCTGCGGCGTCTTGTTGGTGACCAGCTTGCCGTTCTTGTAGATCTTGCCGCTCTTGCGCGTCGCGTTGCCGAAGATATTCTCCAGCAGCTCGGTGCGTCCGGAGCTGTCCAGACCTGCAACGCCGAGGATTTCGCCCTTGCGCACATGGATGCTCGCGTCCTTCAGGTGAGAATACTCTGCGGTCAGTCCTTCGACCTTGAGAATATCCTCCGTGCCGACCACGTTATCCTTGGGCGGGAAACGGTTGGTCAGCGGGCGTCCAACCATCAGACGGATGATTTCGTCCATCGTCAGCTCTTTCGCCGGACGGGTCGCAACCCACTGTCCGTCGCGCATGATGGTGACGTCGTCGGAAATTCTGAGAATTTCTTCCATCTTGTGAGAGATGTAGACGATGCCGCAGCCGCGCTGTTTGAGCATGTTGATGATTCGGAACAGATGCTCAACCTCCGTCTCCGTCAGGGAAGACGTCGGTTCGTCGAACACGATGACCTTGGAGTTGAAGGAAACCGCCTTCGCGATTTCAACCATCTGCCTCTGGGAGACCGGCATGGTACTCATAATCGTTCTGGGGTTGACGTTAATGCCCAGGTCTTCAAAGACCTTTTTCGTATCGTTGTAGCTCTGCTTGTCAGATACAAACGGCAGTCCTTTCTTCACCAGTGGATAACGTCCAAGCCAGATGTTATCCATAACCGTGCGTTTGAGTGCCTGGTTGAGCTCCTGATGCACCATCGCCACGCCGTTATCCAGAGCCTCTCTGGAAGATTTGAAATCGATCTCCTTGCCGTCGAGGTAAATGTGTCCGGCATCCTTGGAATAAATACCGAACAGGCATTTCATCAGCGTCGATTTTCCCGCGCCGTTCTCGCCCATCAGAGCATGAACCGTACCGGCTCTGACGGACAGCTGAGCGTTATCCAGTGCCTTGACGCCCGGGAAACTCTTGCAGATGCCCTCCATACGAAGAAGTACGTTCTCTGCCATGCTGTGCTTCTCCCTTCTGGCGAAAGCCCGCCCCTGCGCGCTTCGCCTCACACATGAAACATGCGGAGGGACTCATCGCTGTGAGACCCTCCGCATTGAGTCATTCAAAAATCATCTGCAAATTACTCGCCGGTGTACACGGAGTACGGAATGTTGACCGTCCAGCCGTCCACGACTTCGTAGCTCTCGTTCAGACCTTCGAACTTGTCCTTGCCCGCGATGAGGTTAGCCGTGATGGTCGCAACAGCGTCCGCCATGCCTTCCGCATCCTGCTTGATGGAACCGGTCATCTGCTTGTTGGCGATGAGCTCCTTCGCAGCGTCGGTCGCGTCAACGCCGAACACCGGAATCACGGTGCAGCCTTCGCCGCCCGGCAGGTTGTAGCCCGCATTGACCAGCGCGTTGATTGCGCCCAGAGCCATATCGTCGTTGTTGCAGATTACGACTTCGACCATGTTGTTGTTCGCTTCGTTGTACTGAGCGAGGATGGTCTGCATGTAGTCGAAGGAAGCGGTGTTGGACCACGTTCCGTTCAGGTCAACCAGATACTTGTTGGCGTTGCTCGCGTCGTAGAACTCGAGCGCGGGCTTGCCGGCAGCGGTCAGCACTTCGTCAGCGCACTCGACGCCGTACTTGGTGCGGGCGATCGCTTCCTGGTTCGCTTCGTCGCCCTTGAACATGACGTAGGAAATCTTGCCGTCATGGTTCAGATCCAGCTCATCAAAATGCTCGAGGACATACTCACCAATCATCTTGCCCTGCATGATGGCTGACCGCTGTTGCCCAGAATCAACACATTGGCATTGGTTTTATCGTCGCTGCGCTTATCGAAATCCACCAGAATGTTCGTGCCAAACTTATCCCGACCGATGTAGAATCCTTTTTCATCTGTCTTGCCGGAATAATTCAGCGGATAGAGATTTGCCACAGAACTCGCCGGAAGCACACGTTCATACAGACTTCCAAACGCATTGTATCCAAAGGGCAAAGCCGAAATCATGCCCTCTTTTTGACGCAGAATCAACCTGTCTACTGTAATTTTGGAACGTGTCAATTCCATTAAAATATCCGATTGCAGTTCTTTCAGCTTGTCCTCAGAATTCGCCTTTAATTCGATAAAGACAGCACAGTGCAGCAGCGGTTCTTTGTTTCGTCTCAGGTCAGCAATCAGCTGCACTACATCCTGCAAATTACTTTCCGCTGTCAGGGATTCCGTCACGTCGTTGGTGGTGGACATCAGTTTGTTCCGCCGGGTAGCGTGCTGAATAATTTGCCGCTGCTCCGCACTGTCCACAAGTCTGTTGTAAATGCGGAGCGTCACAGAATTTCTGTCTGCAAGGTGTGCCAGAATCGCTTGTTCTTCGGTTGTGGTTGGCCATTCCCGCACTGCCCACACACATTTACAGCTGTTTCCACAAATAAAATGATCGGTGAAAAATCTGACCGTACTGGGGACGATACGGTCAAAAAATTCCTGAATCCGAATTTCTTCCGCCTGTTCTGGCGTGAGCATTTT
>URJN01000211.1 GCA_900548125.1 uncultured Eubacteriales bacterium | reverse complement strand
GAGAGGACAAAAGATCATGCATGTTTCGCATCCTGTTTTTCAAACGCATGCATCCAATCGGACTTAAAATAATAGATCGTAAAGACCAATGTACTCAGGCTCCATGTGATCGGATACGCCCAGGAAACCGTTTGCAGCACGGGGAAGAAGCGCACGGCGATGGTCACATAGGCGACGCGGATGATACACCAGCACAGCAGCATGACGAGCATCGGCACGGTCGATTTGCCCGCGCCACGGAAGATTGCTGCCATACAATGCGAATACGCCAGCAGGAAGAAGAACGGCGTGGTCGTGCGCTCATGCAGCACGCCATAGGCGATGGATTCCGCGTCGTTGGTGAAAAGACCGATCAGCGTCGGGGAGAAGCAGAAGATCAGCAGCGCGACGGTTTCGGCGATGATGGCCGAGCAGCCGATGCCGAACCGGATGCCCTTCTTCACGCGGTCATACTGTTTCGCGCCGAGGTTCTGGCTGACGAACGTGGTCAGCGCCATGGTGAAGCAGGTGACGGGCAGGAAGCCGAAGCCCTCGATGCGGCTATGAGCGCCGCAGCCCGCCATCGCCGCCGCGCCGAAGGCATTGATATTACTCTGCACGACGACATTAGCGATGGAGATGATGCTATTCTGCAAGCCCGCGGGCAGACCGTTTTGCAGAATCTCGACCAAAGCGCGTTTTTCAAAGCGAATTTTCCGAACATCGACATGATAATCGCGTTCGCTTCGAATCAGTCGCGCCATGCACAGCAGCATACTGACGAGTTGAGAGATGGCGGTTGCCGCCGCCGCCGAGCCGACGCCCATATGGAACACGCCGACGAAGAGCAGGTCAAGCACGATATTGATAAAGGACGAAATGATGAGGTATTGGAGCGGATGCTTACTATCGCCGGTCGCCTGAAGGATACCCATACAGATATTATAGAGGACGAAGGCGAGGGAGCCGGTGAAATACGTTCTGAAATAGCTGATGGAATTCGGGAGAACGGTTTCGGGCGTGCCCATGAGCCTGAGCATGATGGGCGAGAGCCACATGCCCACGACGGTCAGCAGCGATCCGGCAACGAGACCGAAGGCGAGCAGGGTATGGATGGTTTTCTGCATACGCTCACGATCTCTTGCGCCATAATAGCGTGCGATGACGACGCCTGCGCCCATGGAGATGCCGTTGACCAGACCGACCATCAGGAAGATCAGGTTACCGGAGGAGCTGACGGCGGCGAGGGCTTCGCTGCCCAGAAAGTTACCGACGATCAGCGAGTCTGCCGTATTATACAGCTGCTGAAAGAGGTTGCCTAGAAACAGAGGCAGGGCAAAGGCGATGATGCCCTGAGAAATGGAGCCTTCCGTCAGCGAGGCGGCGGGGTGAGAAGAATGAAAGCGCATGTAGCTAATCCTCCGTAGAAATCCATCGGTACATCTTTTCCGATTGTCAACATGTAAGCGTATACACAAACACAGCATTTTTATTATACGCTCTTTACGGCGGGGTTGCAATGGTTTCGACGACGAATATGTTTCGACGCATGCAGACGGACAGATCAAAATGAGCAATCGGCGCGAAGCATCGCCCGATGTCGATGAACACGCAGCTCGGCTTTATGCGGAAAACTTCCTATATTATAGGCATGACAGGCGAATGACAAGCGAAGGCTGGAGAAAATGGCGCAAGATTTTCTGCTGAAACCGGAAATCATGCGCGCAATGTCTGTCTGAATGTGTATAATATTGTGTACAAACGAAATGATGCAGGCAGGCGGCATGATTGACAGCAGGGGGAAAATAGGCTAAACTGGTTCGGTACGGATTGAAAACGCGGTTTGGCGAGGCTGCCATGCCGCAAAGGCAGGAAAGAAGATTGAGAATACTGGGCATTGACCCCGGTCTGGCGACGATGGGCTGGGGTGTGATTGAATCCGACGGATATCGGGAGAAGCTGGTTCAGTACGGAGCGCTGCTGACCTATCCGCGGGATACGTTCCCCACGCGCCTGCGGTGCATCTACACGGGCGTCAAGGGGCTTTTGCAGACGTTTCAGCCGGAGGAAATCGCGTTTGAGGAGCTGTTTTTCTCCAAGAACGTGACGACCGGCATACAGGTCGGCGGGGCACGCGGTGTCGCGCTCGTCGCCTGTCAGGAATACACGGACAAGCTGTTTGAGTATACGCCGATGCAGATTAAGCAGGCGGTGGTCGGCTATGGCGGCGCGGACAAGCATCAGGTGCAGATGATGGTGCGCATGCTGCTGGGGCTCAGGGAGATTCCCAAGCCGGATGACGCTGCGGACGCGGTGGCCTGCGCCATCACGCATGCGCACGCGGGCGCGGGACGGGCGCAGTTCAAAATCAAGTGAGGATGGACATATGATTGACTTTATAGAAGGAACAGTGGAGAGCAAAGCCCCCGGCGAGCTGGTCATCAGCGCGGGCGGCGTGGGCTTTCTGCTGATGTGTTCCAATACGACGCTGGCGGAAGCGCCCGCCAAGGGCGAAAAATGGCGCTGCCATACGGTGCTGAACGTTCGCGAGGACGCGATGGAGCTTTTCGGCTTTGCGACGCGTCAGGAGCGGGCGATGTTCAAGCGGCTCTGTCAGGTGACGGGCGTCGGCGCGAAGACGGCGCTGGGCGTGCTTTCCGCGATGCCGCTGCGCGATTTGTCCGTTGCAATCGTGACGGGCGATGTCGCGGCGCTTTCCCGCGCGCCGGGCATCGGTAAAAAGACGGCTCAGCGCATCGTGTTGGAATTGAAGGATAAGGTGGAGCAGCAGGATCTCTCCGCGGCGGCTGCGGCGGGCGCGGCTGCACCGGCGGCAATGGTCGGCGATGCGCAGAGAGAGGCGCAGGCGGCGCTTCAGGCGCTGGGCTATACCGCGGCGGAGGCGGCGCGTGCCATCAATCTGGTGCGTGATCAGGCGGATACGGTGGATCAGCTGATCATGCTTGCGCTGCGTCAGATCGGCTCGCTGTGAGCGGAGGAGAATGGATATGTTGATGAAGCTCCCGAATGACCCCGTGATGCTGCTCAGCGCGGTCAATATGAAATTGCGCGACCAATATGTTTCCCTCGATGCGCTCTGCGATGATTTCCATATCTCGCCGGAGGACATTGAGAAAAAGCTCGCCGAAATCGGCTATGAATATAATCGGGAAGCGAACCGCTTCGTTTGATGAGGTAGAACATGGAAGAAGAAAGACTCGTGATGAGCGGCTTCCGCGAGGAAGAGGACGATCAGGAAAGCAGCCTGCGCCCGAAAACCCTGCGGGAATACGTCGGTCAGCAGGCGGTGAAGGATAGCCTGAATATCTATATCCAAGCCGCACGGCAAAGACGCGATTCGCTCGACCATATCCTGCTGTATGGCCCACCCGGCTTGGGGAAGACGACCCTCGCGGGCATCGTCGCCAGCGAGATGGGGCAGAATATCCGCGTGACCAGCGGGCCCGCGATTGAGCGTGCGGGCGACTTGGCAAGCCTGCTGACGAACCTCTCCAGCGGCGACGTGCTGTTTATCGATGAAATCCATCGCCTGTCGCACGCGGTGGAAGAAGTGCTGTATCCCGCGATGGAGGATTACGCGCTGGATATCATGATCGGTAAGGGTCCTTCCGCGAGGAGCATCCGGCTGGATCTGCCGAAGTTCACGCTCATCGGCGCGACAACCCGCGCCGGTTCGCTGTCCGCACCGCTGCGCGACCGATTCGGTATCGTCTTCCGCCTTCAGATGTATACGACGGAAGAGTTGATGAAGATCGTGTATCACTCCGCGGGTGTGCTGGGCATACAGGCGGAGGAGGACGGCGTCAGGGAAATCGCGAGGCGAAGCAGAGGAACGCCGCGAATCGTCAACCGGCTGCTCAAGCGCGTGCGCGACTATGCGCAGGTGCGCGGCGACGGCGTGATCACCAAACAGATGGCGCGGGAAGCCCTGACGCTGCTGGATGTGGATGATCTGGGACTGGATCGCGTGGATCGAACCATCCTGACGACGATGATGAAGAAGTTTGACGGACGTCCGGTCGGACTGGATACGCTGGCGGCGACGACCGGTGAGGATTCCGTGACGATCGAGGATGTGGTTGAGCCGTATCTGATGCAGCTTGGGTTTATTATGCGCACGCCGAGGGGGAGAATTTGTACTCAGGCGGCGTATGACCATATGAAGATTCCGATGCCGCAGAGTATGCAAAACGGAAGACTCGATGGACAAACCAGCCTGCTGGATTAAATCAATGTCTTAAAACCGCCGCGAAGCGAAGATGGGAGTCTGAGGGGGTAACCCCCTCAGGCGGGCTTGGGCGGCAGCCCAAACGTAACCCCCGTACCCC
>URJN01000210.1 GCA_900548125.1 uncultured Eubacteriales bacterium | reverse complement strand
AGGTCGATGCCCGTCAGAGCCGGATCGATTTCCAGCGCTTCACGCAGCACATTTCGGCTGCCCGTCGCTGCCGCTTCGGCATACAGTCGATTGACCAGACTCAGCTGCTCCAGCAGCTCTTCCAGCTCGATCGGCAGTTCCACCTTCTGACCGACTGCGCCCTGCGCCGTCACCCGTCCGGGGCCTTCGACGAAGCGACCCTCCGTAACGCCGGGAATCGCGCCGTCGCACGGCATTACTAGGCTCTTAACCTCGCAGTCGCCCTCGCCCCACAGCGCACGCAGAATCTCAACCGGGCGCACGGAGGAAAGACCGCTCGTGCGAATTTGGTTCCACGCCTTCGCGCCCTGCGGACGCATCGGGCCATGAACCGTCAGCAGCGCCAGATTGCGCTTTCTCAGCTCATAATCCGCCGCGCCGACGCCGGAAATCATCAGCGAACGCCTTGGGCTCAGCTCCGTATCCGCCAGCAGCTCGCATTGGGTCACGCGCGGGCCCGCGGGAATCGCGCCGTACCAGTCGATATACTGCGCGGCAAGGGCTTCGCGATCGTCCTCCTTCATTTCCCGCATGATGCGCGGGATGAGATCCTTTCCGCCGGGCAGCTCATTGCACTTGACCACCCACGAAAAATCATTCAGACCCGCGCAGGTCACATCCAGATTTTCCTCTTTCAGCCCCAGATACAGTGCCAGACGCGCACGCGTCTGCTCCGTCACGCCGCTGACGCCGATGGTGCGCACGCCGCAAAAGCGCTGCGTCGCTTCGCACGCGCGGGAGAGCGGCAATCCGCCGTATCCGCTTGAACAGAGAATCAGCGGCGCATCCGGACATTCCTCGCGCATCTGATCCGCCAAATCGCAGACAAAGCCGACCGCGCGCATCGTCTGCATCGCGCCGCCCAGTCCGCCGCGCAGGCGAACCTGCTTGCCCAAGCCGACCTCGTCAAGCGCTTCAAAGTCCTTTTTCCACGCTTCTTCATCGAGGAAATCAGAACACAGAATCACTGCATCGGCAGAAAACGCCGCCTTTTGCAGCTGGGTGGTGTAATAAAACCGCGCCTGCACGCCGAACGCCCGCGCCAGCGCCTGTGCGCCGCGAGCGGACAGCTCTGCCATATCCAAGTCGGCGTCCACCATCCAATATTCAGCCTCCATGCGGAAGCGAATAAAGAGATCTTCTAAAATCGCGGGGGCAAAGAAATATGCCCCCGCGCCAGCGATTACGATTTTTTTCATGGTTGCTTTTATGCTTTCCGCACGCTCAGCGTTGCGTCAATGCCATTGATGTTCCAGTCGCGGACATACGCGCCCTCCGGAGCGTCGCCGGAAACCACATCCAGTGCCAGAACGCCGTGCGCAATGGCTTCCGCGTTCTCCTCGGCGATGCGGGCGAGCTTTTCGTCCGCCGTCTTGGCGGTCACATGGATGCGGTCGGTGACTTCGAAACCGGCTTCCTTGCGCATCGTCTGGAGCTTGGAAATGATTTCGCGGGCAAAGCCCTCGGCAATCAGCTCCTCGGTCAGGTTGGTATCCAGCGCAACGGTCACGCCGCGGTCAGTCGCCACAACATAGCCCGGCTTCTGCATCGGCGCGGTCAGCACGTCGTCCTTTTCCAGCTCGACAGCTGTGCCGTCCAGCTCAAAGCGGAGCATCTCGCCTTTTTCAAAGCCCGCGACAACCTCGTTGCCGTCCAGCGTAGCGAGCTTTTCGCCGATCGCCTTGAGCAGCTTGCCGTACTTCTTGCCCAGCGTGCGCATCTGCGGCTTGAGCTGATAGGTCATGAACTCGGAGGCGTCGTCCGTAAAGACGGCATCCTTCACATTCAGCTCATCCTCAGCCAGTGCGCACAGATCCTGCGGCAGAGTTGCGCCGCTGACGATCATGCGGGACAGCGGCTGGCGAACCTTCAAACCGGATTCATTGCGGCAGCTGCGTCCGAGAACGACAACCTCCAGCAGGTCGCGCATATGCTGCTCCAGCTCGGTATTGATATACTTTTCGTCGCAGGTCGGGAAATCCGTCATGTGGACAGAGATCGGCGCGGTCGGATCGACGGAGCAGACCAGGTTGCGGTACATGCTCTCCGCCATGAACGGCGTGAACGGCGCGGTCAGGCGGCTCATGGTTTCCAGAATGTGATACAGCGTCGCGAACGCCGCTTCCTTGTCGCCAGCCATGCCCTTGCCCCAGAAGCGTTCGCGGCTGCGGCGGACATACCAGTTGGACAGGTCGTCCACGAAGTCCGTCATCGCACGGGAAGCCTCGAAGATCTTATATTCATTCAGGTCGGCGTCCACCTCGCGCACCAGCGAATTGAGGCGGGACAGCGCCCACTTGTCCATCAGCGTCAGCTCAACCTTGTCAAGCGGATGCGCCTTCGGATCAAACTGGTCGATTTCCGCATAGAGGATGAAGAACGCATAGGTATTCCACAGCGTGCCCATGTACTTGCGGGTCGTTTCGTCAATCGCCTTGGCATGGAAGCGGTTCGGCATCCACGGCGCGGCGTTGTTATAGAAGAACCAGCGCACGGCGTCCGCGCCCTGCGTGTTCAGCACAGACCACGGATCGACGGTGTTGCCGACGTGCTTGCTCATCTTCTTGCCGTCCTTATCCTGCACATGTCCCATGACGATGCAGTTTTTGAACGGGTTGGTATCGAACATGCAGGTCGAAATCGCCAGCAGCGTGTAGAACCAGCCGCGGGTCTGGTCGATGGCTTCGGAGATGAAGTCCGCCGGGAAGCGGCGTTCAAACTGCTCCTTGTTCTCAAACGGATAGTGCCACTGCGCGAACGGCATCGAACCGGAATCGTACCAGCAGTCGATGACCTCCTTTTCGCGGTGCATTTCGCCGCCGCACTTCGGGCAGGTCAGCACGACATTGTCGATATACGGACGGTGCAGCTCGATGTTCGGGTCAACGTCGTGACCGAGGCGAACCAGCTCTTCACGGCTGCCGATGACGTGGACATGACCGCATTTGCAGGTCCAGACCGGCAGCGGCGTGCCCCAGTAACGCTCGCGGGACAGACCCCAGTCGATGACGTTCTCCAGGAAGTTGCCCATGCGGCCTTCCTTGATGTTGTCCGGCATCCAGTTGACGGCGCGGTTGTTGCGCATCAGCTCATCGCGCACGGCGGTCATCTTGATGAACCAGCTCTGGCGGGCATAGTAAATCAGCGGCGTATCGCAGCGCCAGCAGAACGGATAGTCATGCTCAAACTTCGGCGCCTTAACCAGCAGTCCGCGCTCCTTCAGGTCTTCCAGAACGAGCTTGTCCGCGTCCTTGACGAACACGCCGGGCCACTTGGTCTCCTCGGTCAGGCAGCCCTGCGCATCCACCAGCTGAACGAACGGCAGGTTATACTGACGACCCACGCGGGCGTCGTCCTCACCGAACGCAGGCGCAATGTGAACGATACCGGTGCCGTCGCTCATGGTGACGTAGGAATCGCAGACGACATAGTGGAACTTCGCGCCCTCGCGCTCCACGGCGTAAAGCGGCTCATACTCGATGTACTCAAGTGCCTTGCCCTTCATCGTTTCCACGATGACCGGCTTCTCTTCCTTGCCGCCGAAGATGGATTCGACCAGCGCACCCGCCATATAGTAGGTGTCGCCCTCGAAGGTCAGCTTCACATATTCGTCATCCGGATTGACGCACAGCGCGACGTTGCTCGGCAGCGTCCACGGGGTCGTCGTCCACGCGACGAGATAGGTGTTCTCCGCGCCCTTCACCTTGAAGCGGACGACCGCGGACGTCTCCTTGACGGTCTTATAGCCCTGCGCGACCTCGTGGCTGGAGAGCGCGGTGCCGCAGCGCGGGCAGTACGGAACAATCTTATGACCCTTGTAGAGCAGACCCTTTTCGTAGATCTTCTTCAGGCTCCACCATTCGGATTCGATATAGTTATCCTCGTAGGTGATGTACGGATGCTCCATGTCAGCCCAGTAGCCGACGCGCTCGCTCATTTCTTCCCACTCGGTCTTATACTTCCAGACAGACTTTTTGCATTCCTTGATGAACGGTTCGATGCCGTATTTCTCAATCTGCGGCTTGCCGTCCAGACCCAGCATCTTCTCGACTTCCAGCTCGACCGGCAGACCATGGGTGTCCCAGCCCGCCTTGCGCAGAACGTCGTAACCCTTCATCGTGCGATAGCGCGGGATGATGTCCTTGATTGCGCGCGTTTCCACGTGTCCGATATGCGGCTTGCCGTTCGCGGTGGGCGGTCCGTCAAAGAACGTGAACGCCGGCGCACCCTCGCGGAGCTTGACCGTCTTTTTGAAAATATCCTCGTCGCGCCAGAATTTGATGACCTCTTCCTCGCG
>URJN01000209.1 GCA_900548125.1 uncultured Eubacteriales bacterium | reverse complement strand
GCATGTTTCCAAAACCTACCCCAACGGCGTCAAGGGTCTCAAGGACGTCAACCTGAAATTTGAGCAGGGCGAGTTCGTCGCCATCATCGGTCTTTCCGGCGCGGGCAAATCCACCCTCATCCGCACCATCAACCGCATGATCGACATCACCGAGGGCGAGCTGACCGTAGACGGAACGGACGTTTCCAAGCTCTCCGGCAAGGCTCTGCGCAAGTTCCGCCGCAAGATCGGCATGATCTTCCAGTCCTTCAACCTCGTCACCCGTGCCACCGCGCTCAAGAACGTTCTGACCTCCATGGTGCCGGATATGGGCTTCTTCCGCGTGCTGTTCGGTCTGTTCACGAAGGAGCAGAAGCTCTCCGCGCTCGCCGCGCTGGACAAGGTCGGCATTCTGGATAAGGCGTACATCCGCTGCGACCAGCTTTCCGGCGGTCAGCAGCAGCGCGTTGCGCTCGCCCGCACGCTGAACCAGAACCCCTCCATCATCCTCGCCGACGAACCCGTCGCCGCGCTGGATCCTGTGACCGCCCATCAGGTCATGGCGGACTTCAAGCGCATCAACGAGGAAATGAACATCACCATCCTCATCAACATCCACCACGTCGATCTGGCGCTGGGCTATGCGCAGCGCGTTGTCGGCATCCGCGCAGGCGAAATCGTCTACGACGGACCCTCCAGTGAGGTCACGCAGGAGATTCTGGACAGCATCTACAACGGTTCCGCCGTTCCGCAGGCGGGCGGCAACTAAGGAGGGCGCTATGAAGAAAACCGACGCGCCCGGCGTCAAGACTCCGCTGTTTGACCGCATTTTCAAACCGGAGATTATCACGCTGGAAAACGGGCACACGGTCGCCCGTCCCCGTTCCCGCACACCGCTGATCGCGCTGCTGGTCATCGCCGCGCTGGCGATTTCCATCAAGGTGACGGGCTTCAACCTGTCCATCATCTTCCGCCGCGCCAATCAGCTCACCAAAATCCTCTCGCAGATTTTCCAGCCCGATCCGTCCTTCTTCAATAAGGTCGTCACGCCGCTGTTTGACACCATCAAGATGAGCGTTCTGGGCTCGGTCATCGGCTGCCTGCTGGCTCTGCCTTACGCAGTCGCCGCATCCGCCAACATCAACCGCAGCAAGCCTTCGCTGGCAATCCTGCGCTTCATTCTGAATATCATCCGCACCCTGCCGACGCTGGTCATCGCCAGCATCTGTGCGCTGGTCTTTGGTCTGGGCACGTTCGCCGGTACGATCGCGATCGTCGTCTTTACCTTCGGCGTTGTCACCAAGATGCTCTACGAGTCCATTGAGACCATCAACATGGGCGCGTTTGAAGCTCTGGAATCCGCCGGCGCGGACAAATTCCGTGCGTTCTGGAGTGCCGTGTTCCCGCAGGTTCTGCCGACGTATCTCTCCCACTGTCTGTACAGCTTTGAGATGAACGTCCGTGCCGCTTCCATTCTGGGTTACGTCGGCGCGGGCGGTCTGGGCATCCTGATTGACGAGCGCATCGGCTGGCGCGATTACAACGGTCTGGGTACGGTGCTGCTGACGCTGTTCGTCGCCGTATTCATCATCGAAAATCTGAGCCAGTTCCTGCGCAGCAAGCTCAGCTAACGGAGGGATATCATGCAGTATTCAAATTCTATCCTTGAAAAATACGAATCCCGCCCGCGCAAGTGGTGGATGTACACGCTGGTCGTGTTCATCATGGCGCTGCTGCTGAGCTGGTCCGCTTCCAGCATCACATTCAAAGGGCTTGCCGTCAAGGGCACGGAGGTTGCCAAGGGCATCTTCTGGGGTCTGGTCAAGCCGGATCTGAACCTGCTGTTCTCTACCACGACGGACGGCGTGCCGTATCTGCTGATGGAAACGGTCTGTATCGCCATTCTGGGCACCGTCGTCGGCGGCATTCTCGCCCTGCCCATTAGCTTCCTGGCAAGCCGCAAGATCATGCCCAAGCCTGTGGCATTCGTCTTCGGTGCGCTGATTCTGCTCATCCGCACGCTGCCCTCCATCGTCTGGGCGCTCATCTGGATTCGCGTCACCGGACCGGGCGCGTTCTGCGGCGTCATCACGCAGAGCATCTGCTCCATCGGCATGATTTCCAAGATGTATATCACCGCCATCGACGATTTGGACACGAGCATCCTCGAATCGCTGGATGCCGCAGGATGCAGCGCGTTCCAGAAGGTGCGCTACGGCATCATTCCGCAGCTGACGCCGAATATTATCTCCACCGTGATTTACCGCTTTGATATCAACATCAAGGACGCAACCACGCTGGGTATCGTCGGCGCAGGCGGTATCGGCGCGGCACTGATTCAGTGCATCAACTCCCGCCGCTGGACGATGGTCGGCTCGTTCATCCTCGCGATGATTATTCTGATGCTGTTTATCGAATTCGCTTCCACCAAGATTCGCGCCAAGCTGGCTCGCGGTCAATAAGCCTGCCCCTGCGCGCAATCCCATTCACGCAGTTTCTTATCGCATAAGCAACGGGCTGTCAAGTTCACAAGCCGGATATTCCGAGAAAAGCTAAGTGTTATGCCGAAGGTTTTTAAAGGGCGATGGAACAAAGCCGCCTATTCTAACCGATGGAATGCTTAGATGGATTGCTTCTCTGAATATTCGGTTTCAACTTGACAGCCCCTTTATAACAGGAGTGTATATGGATAAAACGCTTACCATTCGCTATACCTCGGATACCCACGGCTACCTCTATCCCACCAACTACGCTGACATGCAGGATCGCCCGATGGGGCTGATGAAGCTCGCGTCGGAATATCCCCACGACGGCAATACGCTCATCATCGACGGCGGCGACACCATTCAAGGCTCTCCGCTGACCAATCTCTATCAGCGTCTTTCGCCCGAGGAAAAGGCGTCCTGCCTGACCAGCGACGCCTACGGCACGCATCCCATCGCCGCCATGATGAATCTGGCGGGCTATCAGTTCGTGACGCTGGGCAATCACGATTTTAACTACGGCATTCCCGCCCTGCTCGATTACCTGAACAACCTTGACGCCATCTGCCTGTGCGCCAATATCCGCGACAAGGAGGGGCTTCTCCCCGTCGCGCCGTATGCCGTCCATCAGCTGGAAAACGGCTTGCGCATCGGTCTGGTCGGCGTCTGCACGCACTATGTTACCCGCTGGGAGAATCCGGAGACCGTGCGCCAGCTCATCATCGAAGATCCCGTTCCCGCCGCCAAAGCCGCTCTGGAAGCCGTCAAGCCGCTCTGCGACGTGACCATCCTGATTTATCACGGCGGCTTTGAATGTGACCTCGAAACCGAAAAGCTGCTGACCGAAAGCGCGGAAAACCAGGCTTGCCGCCTCTGCAAGGAGCTGGATTTCGACCTCGTTCTGACCGGTCACCAGCATATGCGCGTGGACGGCGTCCGTTTCGGCAACAGCTATGCCGTTCAGCCGACCTACCGTGCGCCGCATTGCTGCGGTGTAACCGTGACCGTTCATGATGACGGAAGCAAGGATTTTGAAAGCCGCATCATTCCTGCCGACGGCGAGCCGCTGAAAACCGCCTACGACCTGCTGATGCCGCTGGAAAAGCGCGTGCAGACGTGGCTGGATACGCCCGCCGGTCATCTGGATCTGCCGCTCGTCTCGGACGACCACCTTCATGCCGCCCTGAACGGAAGCTATCTGGCGAACTTCATCAACACCGTTCAGCTCGAAGCCTCAGGCGCACAGATTGCGTCCAGTGCCCTGCCCAATGAGTTCAAGGGATTGCCGACCGATGTCACCATCCGCGATGTCGTTTCCACCTACATCTACACCAACACGCTCGTCGTCTTAGAGATGACCGGCGCATCCCTGCGC
Source organism: uncultured Eubacteriales bacterium (assembly GCA_900548125.1). Taxonomy (GTDB): domain Bacteria; phylum Bacillota; class Clostridia; order Christensenellales; family Aristaeellaceae; genus Ventricola. The sequence continues at coordinate 539 of URJN01000209.1, read as the reverse complement.
CAGTATATGGAGCGCAGTGCCGCCTATTTCGCCAAGGACGAACAGGGCAGCATCTGCCTGTCCGATGAATTCCTGCGTCCCAAGGTTCAGCATTACAATTACGACTTCTTCTCCGGTATTGACTACGTCATCGACGTTTCCCGCCCCGTGGGAAGCCGCGTAACCTCCGTCAAGCTGAACGGAAAAGAGCTGGGCATGGATGAATCGGTGACGGTCTGCATCAACAGCTATCGCTTCTGCGGAACGGGCGGTTATGACATGCTGCCCAAGCAGAAGGTCGTACGCGAGGTGCTGACCGACGTAGCCGACGCGATGATTGAATACATCACCACGCATCCCAATATCCACATCGACACGCACCGCTACTGCACGGTCGTGGGATAAATACGCCCCCACACTTTGCACAGCAAAGGGGCTGTCAAGCTAACAACACCGCTATTTCAAGAAAAACTAAGTATTTTTGCCCGAAGGTTTCCAAAGGGCGATGCGCCAAACGGGCGCCGTAAACGTTCGGAAAGCCCTTTGGTGGGGCGATGGGG
>URJN01000208.1 GCA_900548125.1 uncultured Eubacteriales bacterium | reverse complement strand
CAGCCCCATAATCCTTATTCAGTTTACTTCTTTTCTGCCAGTGCAGTCAACAGAGCGTCAACAGAGCGGTTGACTACCAGCTCTTCCGGAAAATGCACTGCATCCAGCATCTCCAGCGCGTATTGATGGCGCAGAATATCACATTCCACGTGCGCGTCGCTGCTGACGACAACCTTCACGCCGTAATGCGCACAGCGTTCCAATACAACCGCTGCATTTTCACGACCGTTTCTGCGATAACTGCCCGGTCGGACAGAAGCCTCGTTCAGCTCAATCAGCACACCATGCTCCTTGGCATGGCGAACCAGCTCGTCAAAATCAACCGCATATGTGCCGTCGTCCGGATGACCGATGATATGCACCTTCGGATTTTCCATCGCCTTGAGATAGGCGCGGGTATTTTCCGCGCGGCTTCCGGGCGTGATGCACACATCGTGCAGGCTGGCAATGCCGTAATCCAGCGGCGATGCGAAAACTTCGTCCAAATCAATGCCGCCGTCGTAATCCATGATGTTCAGCTCACAGCCAAACAAAATCTTCACGCCGTATAATTCACGCGGAATACAGCGGCCGGAACGGAAATAATGCTTGCTGGCAGAGCCCTCCATCGCCGGACCGTGGTCGGAAATGCCCAGCAGCGCAAGCCCCTTCCGGCTGGCAGACTGCGCCATCTCATAGATGGTGTTGTACGCATGACCGCTGGCTATCGTATGGGTGTGGATATCCAGAATATCAAGCATGCTGCTTCGCCTCCTCCGTCAGCTCGCGATACCATGCAATCGCCTGATCCGGAGTGTCGCTTTCTACCATATCGCAGCCGATTTCCAGCGCAGTCTTCATCCGTTCTTTGCTGTTGATTACGCTTCCATCCACCAGATAGCCTGCTGCATGCAGCTGATCAATCAGCGGGCGGCTGAGGTTATCAATGAAGCACAGGTAGATGATTGCGCCCATATGCTTCATCAGCGCAACGGGATCATCCGGCACATGCGGCACAATCAGAGCGATCTTGCAGCGGCTGTCCAGTCGGCAGACCTCGCGCAGAATCCAGTGATTCACGCCAAAGACGACGCACTGGTCAAAGAAATCCGCCTTTTGCAGGGCTTCAACGATGCGCTGTGCCAAATACGGCATATCCTCGTGCATCAGCAGCTCGCAGCTCTTGACCTCCAGCAGCACAGGCATGTTGTGCGCCTTGCACCATGCCAGTGCTTCTTCCAGCGTGTCGATTTCAAACGCCGCTTTCAACTCGGCAACTGTGTAATCGCGGATATGGCCGTGCAGCGGCGTGCGCTCCTCCAGTGCCATATCGTGAAAAATCACAGCCTGATGATCGCGCGTGAGCTGCACATCTATCTCGATGTAATCCACGCCCATGCCCAGCACTTCGGCAAAGTTAGCCGTTGTGTTTTCGCGTGCAGCGGACGTGTGACCGCGATGGCCGCCAATCCACAAACGGTGGTTTTCCCCACCATGAATGGCTTCAAAGATATTCATGCTTATTTCTCCAAGGCGATGTTGACGCCGCTTTCCGTGTCAAAGATGTTGTAAACGCCGGTCATCGTCAGATAGACAAACGGCTTTTCGCTGCGCGAGATGGCCTTGTACTGCTCGAAGGTATCGTGGTTCTCCGGTACGGTCACGCGCACGAAGCTGTCCCCGACCATGCCGGAAATGAGAATCTCCTTGCCGAGGTTCTCCGCAATCTGCAAACGCATCTCCATCGACTGCGGCACCTTTTCAGTATGCACCGCCATCAGGTGACTGCGCACGCCGACCTTGACCGCGTGACCTGCGAATTTCTTGCCGCCCTGCGCCATGTGCTGCTCAAGCGGCAGGCTGAAGCCTGCGCCTTCCACACGCGTGCCGTCCGCAGAGAGCGCCGCGTCGATGAAATTCATCGGCGGGTTGCCCATGAACTTGGCGACGAACAGATTTGCCGGATAGTGATACAGGTGTTCCGGCGTATCATACTGCTGAATGCGTCCGTTATCCAGAATCGCAATCTTATCGGCGATAGCCATCGCTTCCTCTTGATCGTGCGTAACGATGATGGAGGTAATGCCCGTTTCCTGCTGCACGCGGCGGATTTCGTCGCGGATTTCAATCTTGAGGCGTGCATCCAGATTGCTCATCGGTTCGTCGAGCAGCAATACGTCCGGCTCCTTGACCAGCGCGCGCGCCATGGAAACGCGCTGCTGCTGACCGCCGGAAAGCTGGGTCGGCTTGCGCTCCAGCAGGTACTCGATTTGCAGCATCTTGGCAATCTTGCGCACCTTTTCATACCGCTCGGCTTTCTTCATGCCCTTCTGCTTGAGCGGGAAGGCGATGTTGTCGATGACCTTCAAATGCGGATACAGCGCGTAGGACTGAAAGACCATGCCGATATTGCGGTCCTTGGGCTGAAGCTGGGTCACATCCTTATCGCCGAAAAAGATTTTGCCGGAGGTCGGTTCCAGCAGACCGGCAATGCAGTTAAGCGTCGTCGTCTTGCCGCAGCCGGAAGGTCCGAGCAGCGCGACGAAGGTGGAATCCTCAAAGACGAGATCGATGCCGTCCAGCGCGACGGTCTTCGCGTCGTATTCCTTGCGGAGATTTTCAATGCGAATCATATGCCCTTACCTCCAGAGAAACCGCCTTTCATCAGCGATTTTTGAGAAATGATGAAGAAAACAAAAACCGGAAGCATGTAAACCAGTGCCATGGCAGAGAACACGCCGTAATCGGCAATCATCTGGTCATTCATGCTCAGGCTGCGCAGGTACGTCGCCATAATCGGCACCTTGCCCGTCAGAATCAGGGTATTAAAGAGCAAGTAGTTCGACCACGCGCTCATGAAGGCGAACACGCTGATTGACGCAATGCCTGGCTTGACCATGTGAATGATGACCTGGAAAAACGCGGTCAGGCGGTTGCAGCCGTCCACCAGCGCGGAGTTTTCAATGTCCTTGGGGATATCGTTGAAGAAATTGCGGATGATGAAGGTCGAGCCGGGCAGACGCAGCGCGATAGCGACCAGCACGACACCCAACAGCGTGTTAAGCAGCTTGGTATACATCAATACATACAAAATACTGATGAGCAGCAGAACACCGGGGAACAGGCGCAGAATCAGGAGCAGCTTCTGCAAAAAGTTTCTGCCCGTAAAGCGCATGCGCGAGAGCGCGTAACCCGCCATCAGGCTGATAACCACTTCGCACGCTGTTACACAGAGGGTGAAAACCACCGTATTGCGAAAAGCCGGACCCATCGTCGGAACAGTGTACTGTCCCATGACGATAGTTGTATACAGGAAGCGGAAGTTGGAAAGCGAGAGCTTGCCGTCCGCCACAAACGCCTGCGCAAAGAAGGTCACATAGATGGCCAAAATCGGCAGACAGAGCAGAATCATCACGCCGATGGCAATATGCTCCTTGCGCATCTCATAGCCGGGGCGGGTTTCATCACGCTTAGGACTGAACATCCAGATTCCTCCTTTCCATGCGGGCGTTGACAATGCCGATGGCAATCATCAGCACGAGTACGACCAGAATCAAAATGAGCGAAATTGCCGCACCGTAGCCATACTTGCCGTCGATAAATGCCTTATGATATGCAGAGAGCGCCCATACCTCGCTCGCCTTGCCGGGGCCGCCATCCGTAATGAGCATAATGTTGACATAGTCAGTCAACAGACCGAGCGTATCCCACAACGCGATAAACATGATATGGAAGCGCAGATTCGGCAGAATAATCGCCTTGACGATTTCCCATTCCTTTGCGCCGTCCACGCGCGCAGCCTTAAACTGATTCTCCGGAATGGCTTTAATCGCGCTGGAAAAAATGATCGTGCCATAGGCAATGCTGGTCAGCAGCTTGGCAAAGATGACCACTTGCATCGGGTATTGCGCAATCCAGTTGATTGGCGAAGCCATGCCGGAAACGCTCATCACAATCTTATTGAAGAAGCCATCCGCCGTGGAGCTGAGCAGCCAGACCCACAGCACGGAATAGACAACCGACGGCGTAATCATCGGAATCATCAAAATGCCTTTGAAGATGCTCGCCGAACGCTCGGACTTGATGAAGTACGTCGTCATAATGGCGAAGAACAGGTCGATCACCAGCGTCGCGGAAATACACACGCCGACATAAATCAGCGTATTCCGCACGATAATCGGCGTATTCGGGTCCATAAAGACACGGCGGAAGTTTTTCATGCCGACAAACTTCCAGACGAAGGTTTTATCCAGCCCCGTGAACGCCATCACCACAGTCAGCACTGCCGGAAGAATATAAAGCAGCGTTACCAGAATCAAAAACGGGGTGAGAAACGCATACGCCTGAAGGTTATTCTTTTTTTTCATCGAATCACATCCTTCTTGCTTTGCAGGCAGATAAAGA
>URJN01000207.1 GCA_900548125.1 uncultured Eubacteriales bacterium | reverse complement strand
AAACACCATCTTCCCACATCGAACCGAATCAAAAACTGCTTAATCTTGAGCAGGAAAAAGCGCAAGCCGAGCATCGCAGCCAGCGCCTCCAAAACCGCGAACGCTATCTAAGCGAAGGCGCACGGAAAAAGCGTACCCATCATCTTTGCAACATGGGCGGCGCGATTAAATCCCTCTGCCCGCAGATTGCCGCATTGAATAAAGCCGATTTTTACCGCGTCATGGAGCGCATCTTTGCGCTCTCCGCAGTACAGGACATTCTTCTGGATATGACGCTCGAAGATGATGAGGATGATATCGAAAACATCCGCTTTGCCTTCGCCGATGAAAACCAAATTGCGCATGATCCGCGTGGTATTCCATCGTTTAAACAAAGCTGATGGCACTGTATCATTTCTCCGTTTCTCAAATCAAGCGAAGCGCAGGACAGAGTGCCCTTACCGCCGCAGCATATCGCGCGGGCGAACGCCTGTACAGCGAATATTACGACGAAATCAGCGACTACACACGCAAGGGCGGCGTTCTTCATACGGAAATTCTGCTGCCTGCTCATGCCCCCGAGCGCTTCCGTGATCGGGCAACGCTCTGGAACGCCGTAGAAGCCGCTGAACGCCATCCCAAAGCGCAGCTCGCATACAGTTTTGACATTGCGCTGCAAAACGAGCTTTCACTGAACGAAAATATTGAACTGGCTCGCGCTTTCGTGCAAAAAGAATTTGTGGATCGCGGAATGATCGCCGATCTTGCCATTCATTCTCCCGACAAGACCGGCGGCATTCCCAATCCCCACATGCACGTCATGACCACCATGCGTCCATTGAATCCTGACGGCAGCTTTGCGCCCAAGCAGCGTCGCGAATACGTGCTGGATGCCAGCGGAAACCGCATCCGCGGTTCAGACGGTCGCTGCCGTTTCAATGCCGTCCATACCACCGATTGGCATTCTCCCGAAAGGCTTGAATCGTGGCGCACCGCATGGTGCAACGCCGTCAATGCCAAGTTTGAAGAAAAGGGAATTCCTTCGCGCATCGACCGTTCTTATGCGCGGCAAAGCGTCGAACAAATTCCAACCGTTCACGAAGGTCCCAACGTTCGCAAGCTGGAGCAGAAAGGCATCCTCACGGAAAAAGGTGAGTTAAACCGCTGGATTCGCTCCACAAACAGGCTGACCCGTACACTAAAAACGCAGATTGCCAAGCTGACCGAATGGATCCACGCTCTCCGCTCTGAGCCGGAAGCCTCTAAAACGCCCACGCTTTGGGAATTGGTCAGCGAAGCACAGCAGCGGCGCTATGCTCAGGCATGGAGTCAAAAAGGAAAAGTCCGCGACCTCAAGCAATTTGCCGAAACCGTTAATTTTCTGCAAGCCCATCAACTTTTCACCCTTGAAGACCTTTCCACTCAACTCTCCGAAACCCGTTCTGCCTTTCATCAGTTGAGCGATGCGCTCCATTCCATTTCTTCCCGAATCCGCGAATTGGAAGCGCTCATTCGTCAGGCAGACATCTACGCCAAGAATAAGCCGATTTATGAAAACCTGAACGCGATTCACTGGAAAAACCGGCGAGACGCTTACGCACAGGAACATGACGGCGAACTCCGATTGTTCTATGCTGCACGCCGCATTCTCAAAGAAAAACTGGGCAACAAACCGCCGACGGACAAGGTTTGGAAAGAAGAACTTGAAACCCTTCGGCAAAGTTACGCCAAACAAGCCCCGCGCCTGATTCCTCTTCGCGACGAGCTGCTGAAGCTCTCACAAGTGCGGCACAATGTTGATCTTCTGCTTCGCGAACGAGAAGAACGACATCATTCCGAAATATCCAGATAAGGAGGTTCCCATGCCCGACTCCGTTCCCATGATCCGCATGAGCGACGTACAACAAACCGCCGTTCACTGGCTCTGGTATCCATACATTCCCTTCGGCAAGCTAACCATCCTGCAAGGCAATCCCGGCGAAGGCAAGACCTATTTCGCCATGTATCTCGCAGCCGCCTGTACCAACCGTCAACAGCTTCCAAACGGTGAGTTGCTTGAACCCTTCAACGTGATCTATCAGACGGCAGAAGACGGTCTCGGCGATACCGTCAAGCCCCGCTTAATCGAAGCAGGCGCCGACCTTGACCGCGTATTGGTCATTGACGACCGCGAATCCATGCTCACATTGACAGACAACCGCATTGAGCGTGCCATTCGCGAAAATCAAGCCAAGCTGTTGATTATCGACCCGATTCAGGCGTTTCTGGGCGCTCAGGTCGATATGAACCGCGCCAACGAAGTGCGCCCGATCTTCCGCACACTGGGTGAAATTGCCGAAGCCCACGACTGCGCCATTTTGATGATCGGTCATCTCAACAAAGCGTCCGGCTCACAAAGCACCTATCGCGGGCTTGGTTCCATCGACATGACCGCTGCCGTGCGCAGTCTCCTGTTCATCGGCAAGGTCAGGGACGACCCCACCACGCGGGTGCTGACGCATGAGAAAAGCTCGCTGGCACCTCCGGGCAAGTCATTGGCTTTCTCGCTCGGCGATGCGGACGGTTTTCGCTGGCTCGGCGAATATCAGCTCACCGCCGACGAGCTGCTTTCCGGCTCGGAACACACGCCCACAAAGGTTGAGCGTGCCGAAAAGCTCATTCTCTCCCTGCTAGAAAACGGGCGCGTCTGTCCCAGCAGCGTCATCGACAGAGCCGCACAGGAGCAGGGCATTTCCCCGCGTACCGTCCGTTCCGCCAAACGAAACCTCGCATCCAAGCTGTACGTCGTCCGCGACGGAGCACAGTGGATGGTGAGTCTGCTCTCTTAGCCCTTTTCCTCAAGTGGCAAAGCGGCTCTAAGCCCTTTTAGTCTGCCACTTCGCCACTTGAATTATTTTTCTCTATGAAAGGAGTCCCATGACAACGATTCAGGGCTTCACGCCGCCCCCCAAACCATGCTGCAATGGGCGTGGAATCCACGATCCTTGACAACCCCACACCTGCCCCGTCAGACATGTCTGGACAAGGAGAACCGGATATGTCTGCAAAACTCAAACAACGAGCGGTCATCAACGGGAAGGTCTTCCGGCTGACCGGCTCAACGCAACAGGAACTCTTTCAATCGTATCTGTCCCACGCCATCACAGAGGGCGTTGTCGTTCCGCCGGATGAAAACGGGCAGCATCACAAAGATGGATTAAGTACGCGCTTTTCGGATATTGCCGAGCGTTGGTTTACGCTCTACAAAGTCGGCAAGGTGCGTGAAACCACGCTGACCGGCTATGAAAGCTATCTCAAACGCCACGTTCTGCCGTATTTCGGCGAAATGGATGTGCGGGATATCTCCATCGACGATGTGCAGCTCTTTCTCAACAGCAAGGAATCCCTCTCCAAAAAGACGATTGACGAAATCTGGCTGGTCGTCCGCATGGTGCTTGACGTCGCCTTTGAAGATGGGCTGATTCCCAGCAATCCATCCAAATCCAAGCGGCTGCGCAACCCCTCCAAGAAAAAGAGCACACGTCTCCCGCTGACCACAAAGGAAGCCGAAGACATCGAGGCGCATTTGCCGGATATACCCAAACTGCTTGACCGCCGCTATGTGGCGCTGCTGCTCTACTGCCCGGCATGCAGCGAGGATATCCGCGGCATCCGCATGAAGGACATTGATCCGTATAAAATGCTGATCCGTATCGAGCGCAGCGTCACCTATGCTAAAGCGAAAACCATCATCGGCGATCCGAAAACGGAAGCGGGCTTTCGTCACATGCTGATGCTTCCCAAGCTGTGGGACGTTCTCGCGCTCACCCCGGAGGAAATGCACGATCCCGACGCTTATCTGCTGCACATGCGCGATGATACGCATCAGCCGCTCACCTTTCAGGCAAATCGCCGCCTGTGGGAGCGCGTTTGCGCAGCAATCAACGTCTACGGCAAAACGCCGCATTGCTTCCGGCATACCTTCGCCACACGCGCCTATCGCGCAGGCGTATCGGAAAAAACGCTGCAAAGCATGGGCGGCTGGGCAGATTTGAAAACCATGCAGAATGTGTACATCCACACGCAGGAAGAAGACTTGGAAAATGCCCGCAGGCTGCTGACCCTTCTTTAACCGTTTGTGGCACGGCATGTGACTGCGCAAAGCCTCCAAAAACTCAATCCGTGCAAGGATTAAACGGTTGTTATTTTATTGAAGATGTGACAAAAAAAGTGCCGAAATCCCAAAATTTCGGCACTTTGACATAAATAAGACAATCTTATGGTAAAACTGCATAAAAAAACTCCAGTCAAGTGAGCAACTTGACTGGATTCTCTGGTAGCGGCAATGTGATTCGAACACATGACACTTCGGGTATGAACCGAATGCTCTGGCCAACTGAGCTATGCCGCCATATGGTTGCGGGAGTAGGATTGG
>URJN01000206.1 GCA_900548125.1 uncultured Eubacteriales bacterium | reverse complement strand
GAACTCAGTTCCCTGCCGGGGTTTGGGGCAGAGCCCCAACGTTCCTATCGTTCCCATCGTCCTTAACGTTTCTTCCCATCGCTTCCTGCTTGGTCAGCCAGACCATCAGCACGGTCACATCTCCCGGAGAAACGCCAGAAATGCGGCTTGCTTCGCCGATGGAACGCGGCTGCTGGGCGGTGAGCTTTTGACGCGCTTCGATGCGTAAACCGTCGAGGGTCATGTAGTCAAAATTCTGCGGCAAAAGACGGTTTTCCGCCTGCCGGAAGGATTCGACCTGACGGCGTTCCTTGTCAATGTAGCCTGCGTAGCGCAGGGAGATGTTGACCTGTTCGCTGATGGCAAGCGGAAGCTGTTCGTAACGCGGGTCGATGTCCGCCAAATCTTCATAGCAGATGCCCGGACGGCGAAGCAGATCAGCGGCGCAGACGCTTCCCGTTGCGACCTGCTGTCCGTGACGGACGAGCCAGTCGTCCAGCTGCTCGGACTTGGGCAGCCATGTCTTTTTCAGCCGCGCAACGGTTTCTTCCGTCATCTGCCGCTTTTTCTGCATGCGCTCAAGCCGTTCGCGGCTTGCCAAACCGACGTTGTAGCCGATTTCCGTCAGGCGCAGGTCTGCGTTATCCTGACGCAGAAGCAGGCGGTATTCGCATCGGCTGGTCATCATGCGATAGGGCTCGTTCGTTCCTTTCGTCGTCAGGTCGTCAACCAGTACGCCGAGATAGGAGGTGTCGCGCCCGAGAATGACGGACGGCTTGCCCTGCACAAAGCGCGCCGCGTTGATGCCCGCGAGAATGCCCTGCGCCGCCGCTTCTTCATAGCCGCTCGTGCCGTTGATCTGTCCGGCGAAGTACATGCCCGGCACGGTGCGCAGGGAAAGGTCGGCGCGAAGCTGAAGCGGGTCGATGCACTCATATTCGATGGCATATGCCAGACGAAGCACGCGGGCATGGCGCAGACCGGGAATCGTATGCAGCATGGCGAGCTGCACGTCCTCCGGCATGGACGTGGAAAGCCCCTGCACATACCATTCGACCGTATCCAGTCCTTCCGGCTCAAGGAAGAGCTGGTGGCGGTCTTTATCCGCAAAGCGCATGATCTTATCCTCAATCGAGGGGCAGTAGCGTGCGCCCGTTCCGTGAATCGTGCCGGCATACATCGGCGCACGATGGATGTTTTCGCGGATGATGCGGTGCGTTTCTTCGTTGGTATAGGTCAGGTAGCACTGGGCGCGGTTTTCCAACACGCCGTCGGTCATGAAGGAGAACGGCGTGATCGTTTCGTCGCCGGGCTGAGCTTCCATTTCATCAAAGTCGATGGAAGATTCTTCCACACGCGGCGGCGTGCCCGTCTTAAAGCGGCGCAGGGAGATATCCAGCTCGCGAAGTGCGCCCGCCAGATGAGAGGAGGAGAGAAGACCCTGCGGTCCGCCCATCCAGCTGCATTCACCGATGATGATGCGGCTGTCCATATAGACGCCGGAGCAGACGACGACCGCTTTGCAGGCGATGGACGCGCCGGTTGTCGTTTCGATGCCGCAGATGGCGCCGTTTTCGGTCAGAAATTTACCGCATTCGCCCTGACGAACGGTCAGGTGCGGCTCGGCGAAGAGAGCCCGCTTCATCCGCTGCTGATAGGCGCGTTTATCCGCCTGCGCACGCAGGGAATGGACAGCAGGACCTTTGCCCGTGTTGAGCATGCGGGATTGGATGAATGTATCGTCAATGGCATGCCCCATTTCGCCGCCGAGGGCGTCAATCTCGCGGACGAGATGCCCCTTGCCGGTGCCGCCGATTGCGGGATTGCAGGGCATGAGCGCGATGGAGTCCAGATTGAGCGTCAGAAGCAGTGTATCAAGCCCCATGCGCGCACAGGCAAGCGCGGCTTCACAGCCCGCGTGACCTGCGCCGATGACGGCAATATCAAAGTGATCCATGATGACCTCCGAGAAAAAATGCGTGAAACTTCCGATATTATAGCACAATCATGCTTTTGAGAAAACCCGAAATCATCGGAGTGCTTGATTTTTTCCCGCAATCTGTTGTACAATCGATTCAAACGCCCTTCTTCGCTTCGCATGGGCTTGAGCCGCGTATGCCAATGGACGCAGGGCTTGCCGTGCGGCGGGTCAAGGAAACTTGTTTTTCTTTGACGGGGGATTGGGGGCAAAGCCCAATCGTTTTTTCGGGAGGAATACGAAATGAATGAAAATATGCTGATGCAGTATGCGCGTCTTGTCGCCGGAGTTGGCATCCATGTTCAGAAAGGGCAGACGGTTGTCGTGCGCTGTCCGGTGGATTGCGCGGCGTTCGGGCGGATGCTGAACAGAGCCTGCTTTGAACTCGGTGCTAAAGACGTCGTGATGGAGTGGCGGGATGACTTCTGCAACCGCGAACACTATCTCCATGCGGACGACAGCGTGTTTGATGCGGTCTATTCGTGGAATGTGCAGAAGAACACGGAGCTTGGAAAGATGGGCGCAGGCTTTATCACGGTTTCGGCAAGCGATCCGGAGAATCTGCGCGGCGTGGATCCGGACAGACTGCGCCGCTGGAAAGAGGCAGACGGTCGTGACCTGAAGGATTTCTATCGGGATATGTTTGCCAACGGCTTCCCGTGGTGCGTGGTGAGCGTGCCTGTGCTGAGCTGGGCGAAGAAGGTCTTTCCGAATGACACGGACGATGCCGCGATGGAAAAGCTCTGGGACGCCATCTTTGCCGCCGTGCGCGTGCGCGAGGATGGCGACGCGGTACAGGCGTGGCGCGAGCATTGCGCCTATCTGGATGAATACGCCGCGAAGCTCAATGCGCTCAAGCTGACCCAATTGCGCTATCAGAATGCGCTCGGCACAGATGTGACGGTCGGCATGCCGAAGGAGCATCTCTGGCTGGCGGGCGCGGATACGGCGAAGAGCGGCGTGCGCTTTGTTGCGAACATGCCGACGGAAGAGATCTTTTCCGCGCCGCAGAGGGACGCGGTGGACGGCGTTCTCTGCGCGTCCAAGCCGCTGGCACTGGATGGCAACCTCATCGAGGGCATTCGCCTGACGCTGGAGCATGGACGAATCGTCGGCATCCACGCCGACAAGGGCGAGGATGTTCTGCGCCAAGCCATCGAGTCGGATGAGGGCGCGCATTATCTGGGCGAGATTGCGCTGGTTCCGGTCAATTCGCCGATTGCGCAAAGCGGTCTGCTCTATTACAATACGCTGTTTGACGAAAACGCGGCGTGCCACTTTGCGTTCGGTCAGGCTTATCCGGCGTGCGTGCCGGGGGGCGACGACCTGAGCGAAGACGAGCTGCTTGCCTGCGGAATCAACGCTTCGAGCAGCGAGCATGTGGATTTCATGGTCGGCACGGAGGATTTGTCCATCATCGGCACGACGAGCGACGGGCGCGAGGTCGTGATCTTCAAAGAGGGTCGTTTTGCGCTGTAACGGAGAATAAAAGAAAGCATGAAAAGAGAATTCGAGTTTTATCAGCGGGTCGAGCGCAGTATTCTGACCACATATCGCAAGGAAATCTGGAAGCCGTTTATCCTCGCCGTCAAGCGGTATGAGCTGATTCAGGAGGGGGATAAAATCGCGGTCTGCATCTCCGGCGGCAAGGATTCCATGCTGCTGGCGAAGCTGATGCAGGAGCTTCAGCGTCACAGCAAGGTGCATTTTGAAACGGTTTTTCTGGTCATGGATCCCGGCTACAGCGAAGTCAACCGCCGGAAGATCGAAGAAAATGCCGCGCTGCTGAATGTGCCGATTACGATTTTTGAAACCGACATATTCAGCGTTGCCAACGGCACCGATCACAACCCCTGCTATCTCTGCGCGCGCATGCGCCGCGGTTATCTGTACAGCCGTGCGAGGGAGCTGGGCTGCAACAAAATCGCGCTGGGACATCATTTCAACGATGTCATTGAAACGACGGTCATGGCGATGTTTTACGGCGCACAGCTTCAGGCAATGCTGCCCAAGCTGCACAGCAGCAACTTCGAGGGGATGGAGCTGATTCGCCCGATGTACTGCGTCCACGAGGAGGACATCATTCGCTGGAAGAACGCGCACGGGTTGGAGTTCCTTCAGTGTGCCTGCCGGTTTACGGAAAGCTGCATGGCGGGCGACGGCACCGGCGTTTCCAAGCGGCAGGAGGTCAAGCAGCTGCTCAGGCAGCTCAAGCGCGATAACCCCGATATCGAAAAGAGCGTTTTCAACAGCATCCACTCCGTCTGTCTGGATACCATGCCCGGCTGGAAGACGAAGGGGGAGGAGCATTCCTTCATGGAGAACTACTGATAGGGTTTATTCTTAAAACGACTGTGCGATTGACAAAAAAAGAGTGAATTCGGATATCCTTGAAGATGACCGTATTCACTCTTTTTGCGTTTTAACAGAGAGCTGAATGCAAGAGTCG
>URJN01000205.1 GCA_900548125.1 uncultured Eubacteriales bacterium | reverse complement strand
ATGCCGACGAACTTCCACTACGGCAACGGCATGGGCACCAACCCGATTCAGATGATGCAGGCGCTCTCCGCGCAGGTGATCCGCCACAAGCGCATCCTCTCCGACCGCTGCGTGTTCATCGTGTCGAGCATCTGCGACGGCTATTTCCACGACGAGCGCTGGCCGTACCTGCGCGAGCTGTACGAGATGTTCCAGCACGACTACATGCAGACCCTGCCGGACATGAACCGCTACGGCGAGTATTTCGCGACGAACGAGGAATACATCCGCAAGTATCGCTTCGCCAATGCGTTCCACCCGTTCCACGGCTTCTCGATGATGTCCTGCGGCCACATTGCGGAGATGAACACCAGCGCCATCTACATCGTCGGCGCGCGCGAGCCGGGCATTGCCCGCGGCATGGGGCTCAAGACCCGCGCGACGTTTGAAGAAGCGCTCGAAGACGCGAAGAAGAAGATCGTCGGGCCGAACCCGAACATCCTCGCCCTGCCGCGCGCGTTCACGACGACGGCGGTGCACCTGTGCATGAAAGACCCGAGCCAGAACAGCCACACCCGCGACGGCATCACCCATCCCTGCGGCGGCTGCTGAGGTGCTGCTCCAAATTCTGCCGTAGATTTGAGATCCTTGAATTTCTCTCTATAAAAGCTGGAATTACCAAGCTTTTGATATAAACAGTAACATTCTTCAAATACTGACTTAGATCTCCGTTCAGAATTAGCTCCGCATACTCCACTGGCGCATTATACACCAGCCAATCCAGCTCCGAGCGCTGATACATATCGTTCGCAGCGGCATCCTCGATTTCAAGCGTATTGATTTCCACGAACACGCCGTTGTCCATTAGGACATTTACACACGCAGTATCCATATCAAAAGCAGCGGATACAATTTCCATAATGGTTTCCTCCTTAAATGCTTTATCGTTCTTCTCGGGCGTGCTTTCGCTCTCTGGCACGGCGATTAAATTCCTGCATATGTTGCTGCATGGTCTCTTGCAGGAAGTTCTTCACAGCTTCCGGCGCGTGCTTGACGGCGGCGATGTAATCCTTCGTCTGTTCACGCAACTCGTCATAGCGGCTTTTCCAGAACGCTGATGCTTGTTTTTCCTGCTTTAAGCTCCGCGTCAGGTCGATGATCTTGGGGCGAGAAGCAACACCTTCCTTCGCCAGCGTTTTGAGTTTCGCGGCTTCGTCCTGCGTCATGGAAATCTTTTTGCCGATAAGGCTGGATGAACCCATCTCGTCGATTTCTTGAAATGTCAGTGCGGCAGTCTTCTGGACTTTCAGCCGCTTGTCATACTTTTCAAGCACGGCTTCTTTCTTGTTAGCGGCGGTTTCCAGCGCATCGAGCTTCTTCTGTTCCTGTGCAACCTTGAACTCGGTCACGGTCAGGTGTTCGGCGGTGCTGCCGTGTTCGCCGCGCTGTATGTCAGCAAACCCTGCGGTTGCCATGTGGTCGAAGAACTGGTCTTGCAGGATGCTGTACGAGGTTCGGTAGACGGGTTTGCCCTTGCTGTTCAGCACAGGCTGACCATTCTTGTCCAAAGCCTTTTCAGATTTCCACTTTTTAGAATGGCTGACCTGATGAACGACCTCTTTCACCGTACCGATCTTCTCCGGGTCTTTGCAGCGCTTCGACCATCGGATTTCCTTATCGACCACGGGCAATGCCATGACGTGCAGATGATAGTGATACACAGGCTTACCGTACTTCTCGGTCATCGCTGTGTTTAGCTCGTCGGCGTGCATGACAGCGGAGACGATGTTCTCCTTGCCGTAAAGCTGCTCTGCGAACCGATAGGCTTCTTCATAGAATCGGCAGGCGTATTCGTACCCGCCGTTCTGTTCAAAGTATTCCGTGTTCACGTCGAGGATCATCTCGTCAAAGACCTTGGCGTCGGGCTTGAGTCCGCGAAGAGAAACCTTGCCTTGATCGACAAGCTGATCCAGATATTCGTTATACGTCAGATTGCCGCAGCTCTTGAACGTGACATTCATGGGCGTGCGGGAGAGATCGACGTTCATGTTTTCATAGGTTTCGTTTTTCCGTTCGATGTGCCGCTCAAACTTGCTGACTGATGCACGGGTTCGGGTGGCGACACGGGCGAAACAAAAGTTTGCGATAGGCGATTCCTCCTGGGTTCAGTCGGTGGGGAACGGGGAGCGGCGAGGTGCCGTTACGCATCTTTTTCAAAGTGCGTAACCCACTATGACACTTTCAGTCCTGCGGACTGCAAAGATGTCAGTGGGCTCTCCGAGGGGGTTACGGGCGGGAGCATCCCCGCGGCCTTGTGGGCTTCAAACAGGAGCGTGGCACGCTCCTGTCACAGCTCCCAAGGCGGCGTGTCCCAACGGCAGCTCTCCGGGATGCTGCGTCGGTTCAGGTATTCCTGTCGGGCTTGTTCGCGCTGCGCTTCGGTCGGCGAGGTCTTGTACTTGGCGTACAGCTCACGGTCGAGGAGTGCATTGACTTTCTTGGTCAGGCCGCGTCGAATATCGTCCTCAAATCCGTCGATGCCGTTCAAGTGATGGAGCGTGAGTTCCAGAAACAGTTCGTAGGGAATCAGTACGTTTTTCATTATCCATCCATCCTATCCGATCACGGAGCGCGACGGTCGCGACGATTGCGACGATGCTTTTGAGACCTGCAAAACACCGTCGCGACCGTCGCTATCGTCGCGTCACTTATGATTCATGATTTATTTTTCGATTCACCCGTAGGCGTGAAGGTCAGAACAACCTGACGCCCAGCGTGCTTGGCCTTGTTTTCATATCGGATCGAGTATTCGTCCAGTAGCTTGCCGTACTTGACATTCAGGTACTTGGTCAGCGCGTTCGCCGCCATGTTGATGTTGGCTGCGGACGCGAGTTCTGAGGGAGAGCCCATCCAAGTCGGCACAAGCGGAGAAACCAGATCGGAAACTGCTTTCAGTATGAGGTCTGGGGGTTCTTTGTACGGCTCATTTTCCGTTCGCTCCAAGTTCCAAATTTGCGTATGCGGGTCTTTTTTCAGATAGAGGATCTGATCCTGCTGGTCGCGCCCGACCACATCGACCGTCGCATCCAACCCGGTGCGCTTTTTCTTTTGCATCAGCAGCGTGCCATCCGCGCTGCCGGACAAACCGTTTGTGCCAGACACCATGTCGAATGAATCCTCGGCGGGCTGCTTGCGCGTATGGTGGACGATGAGCAGACAGACACCGTGCTTGTCTGCGAACTGTTTGAGCTGACCAATGATCGCATAATCGCTGGCATAGCTGTATGCTTCACCGCCGAACTCCCGGATTTTCTGCATCGTGTCGATGATAATGAGCTTCGTATCGGCGTGTTCCTTGATGAAATTTTCAAGCTGGTCGTTCAATCCCTGACCGACCTTGTTTGCGGCGGTTGCAAAGTACAGTTTTTCACTGTCTTCCACGCCGTACATCATGAACATTCGGCTTTGGATGCGCTGAAAATCATCTTCAAGGGCGAGATAGAGCACGGCACCTTGATGGACTTTATAGTTCCAAAGCCTGCTGCCTACGCTGACATGATAGGCGAGCTGTGCAACCAGAAACGACTTTCCGATTTTCGGCGCGCCTGCGAGAATGTACGCGCCCACGTACAGCAGACCGTCGATGATGGGCGGTCTGCTGGCGTAGGTGGTCTGGTACAATTCAGTCATGGAAACCGTGTGCAGATGAAGCGGATTGCTTGCGACGCGGACATTTTCGTTGATTTCTTTGTCAGAAGCGGGTATACTGTTTTTGCAAACTTTTTGCGATGACTGCCTTTCATCTGCGCCAACAGATGGAACAAGGGCAGTCATTTCTTTTTTATCCAACATCTCGTTCACCTCCCGGAATCTGGAAACCATAAAACTTCTGTTTGAAATACTGAATGGGGCATTTTCCAGCAACCGTGAGATACCCCTGCGCTTTCAGCTCCTTGTTGAGCTGCCGGACGATCTGATAGGACTTGCTGCGGCTGATGCCCATGATTTCAGCGACTTCTGTTGCGGTGATGTACTGAGCTTTCATAAACCCCCCTGCCGTTTCTGACGGCTGTTCGTGAAATGTGCACTTTTCATACTTCCGTTTTCGTCTTAATCGTCGAAATATGAATCAAAAGTGCATATTCATTATACGAATACGAGGTGCATTTGTCAAGACATAAAAGAATAAAAATATGAACTTGAAATTCGTATTCTCTTGTGCTATGATGAAGATGAGGTGAATCAGCTATGGACAATCTTGACCATGCCGCTATCGGACAGCGGATCAAAATGCTCCGAAAGAAAAAAGGTCTCAGCCAGACTGAACTGGCGCAGATGTTGGGAAAATCCCTGCGCACCGTAGATCGGAAGAGCGTCGTGTAGGGAAAGAGTGTAGATCTCGGTGGTCGCCGTATCATTAAAAAAAAAAAAAAA
>URJN01000204.1 GCA_900548125.1 uncultured Eubacteriales bacterium | reverse complement strand
TGAAATATCGGAAAGGAAAAACCATGAAAAAAAGAAACGGATTTGCGCTGCTGATGATGATTTTGACGCTGCTATTCAGCGGATGCGCAGCGCAGACGGATGGGCAGAAGGTGATTGTCACCTCGTTCTACCCGATGTATATTTTGACGCAGAATGTTGCGGCAGGCATTGACGGCGTGACCGTACAGAATATGGCGGAGCAGAATGTCGGCTGCTTGCATGACTATCAGCTTCAGACGCGCGACATGGTGACGCTGGAGGGCGCGGATGCGCTGGTCATCAACGGCGGCGGGATGGAGCAGTTCATGGACAAGGTGATGACCTTGCGAGAAGATTTACCGGTCATCGACGCAAGCGAGGGCATTGAGATGCTGCCCAGCGTGAGCGAACACGATCATGACGACCACGACGATCATGATCACGAAGGCGAAGTGATGAACGCGCATGTCTGGCTTGACCCGTCTTTGGCGATGGTGCAGGTTCGAAACATCGCCGAGGGATTGGCCAATGCCGACCCCGATCATGCGGATGCGTACAGGAGCAACGCCGAGGCTTACATCCTGAAATTGGAGCAGCTGAAAGCGGAAATAGCTGAGCAGCTTGCGCCCTATGCGGGACGGGAAATCATCACGTTCCATGAGGCGTTCACCTACTTTGCCGAGGCGTTCGGGCTGCATGTGGCAGGCGTCATCGCGACGGAGCCGGGCGAGGAGCCGAGCACCCGCGATATCGCCGACACCTGCGATTTGGTCAATACGCTGGGCATTCGGACGCTGTTCGTTGAGCCGCAGTATCCGCAGAAGGCGGCGCAGACGATTGCACGGGAGACCGGCGCGAGCATCTATACGCTCGATCCGTGCGTATCCGGCGACGGAAGCATGGAAAGCTATGAGAACATCATGCGCGAAAATGCGAGAGTCTTGACGGAGGCGTTTGCTCAATGAGCCAGAAGATACAGAAGCCCCATGACCATGCCCATGTTCATTGCCCGGGCGTTGCGCCGTGCAAGCTGTGCCGCATCGAGGTGGATCACCTGAGCGTGACGGCGGGGCATCAGGTGCTGCTGCGGGATGTCAATCTGCATATCCACTGCGGCGAGCTGACCGCGCTCATCGGCGCGAACGGCGCGGGCAAGACGACGCTCCTGCGCGCGCTGCTCGGTCAGGTCGAATATAAGGGTGATGTGCGCCATCTGACGACGGACGGACGCCCCGCCGCCGCTGTGCGCACGGGCTACGTTCCCCAGCAGCTGGAGTTTGACCGCTCCTCTCCGGTCACGGTCATGGACTTTATGGCGGCGTCGCTGTCCCCTGTGCCGGTTTTTCTGGGCGTGGGCAAAAAGACGAAGGAAAAGGTTCGCGCTGCGCTCGCCAGAACGCATTGCGAAAAACTAGAGAAGCGTCCGCTGGGCGCGCTCTCCGGCGGCGAATTGCAGCGCGTGCTGCTGGCTCTGGCGCTGACTCCGCAGCCCGACCTGCTGATTTTGGATGAACCGGTTTCCGGCGTGGATCAGAACGGGCTGGAATCCTTCTATCAGACGGTGGATGAGCTGAAGCGGACGAATCACATGGCGATTCTGCTCGTTTCGCACGATTTGGACGTCGTTCGCCGCTATGCCGACCGCGTTGTGCTGATGCAGGGCACGGTCGTGCGGCAGGGCGATCCGGAAACGGTCTTTGACAGCGACGAGTTCGCGCAGGTCTTTTATACCAGAGGAGGGCGCGCATGAACGGTCTTTATACCCTGATGGATACGCTGCTGCCCTTTGAGTGGCTGCATTACACGTTTATGAAGAATGCGCTGATTGCAATCATCCTGATTACGCCGCTTTTCGGCATGCTGGGCACAATGGCAGTCGATAATAAGATGGCGTTCTTCTCGGATGCGCTCGGTCACAGTGCGCTGACCGGCATTGCCATCGGCGTTGTGCTGGGCTGGCAAAGCCAGATGGGGGCGATGCTGCTGTTCGGCATCCTCTGGGCGGTGCTGATTACGTTTGTCAAGCACCATTCCAAAATGAGTGCCGATACGATTATCAGCGTCTTTTCGTCCACGTCCATCGCGCTGGGTCTGGTCGTGCTTTCGCGCGGCGGCGCGTTTGCGAAGTATTCCTCCGTGCTGGTCGGCGATGTGCTGTCCATCACGCAGGGGGACTTGGCTGCGCTGCTGGCGGCTCTGATTGGAACCATCATCTGCTGGGTGTTCCTGTTTAATCCGCTGCTGATTACCAGCGTCAACGCGCCGCTTGCGCAGAGCCGCGGCATCCGCTCCAAAATGACGGAATACGCGTTCACGATGCTGGTCGCTGTCGCGGTCATGGTGTCGATCCGCTGGGTCGGCGTGATGCTCATCAACTCGCTGCTCATCCTGCCGGCGGCGGCTTCCCGCAATGTGGCAAGGAGCGCGGCGGGGTATATGCGCACGTCGGTCATCATCGCGCTGTGCTGCGGCGTGGCAGGTCTGGCGATGTCGTATTACCTCAATACGAGTGCGGGCGCTGCCATCGTGCTTTGCTGCGCGGCGGTATATTTTGTGACTCTGCCGATGAGAAGAAAGTGACGAAGCGGGCAAACAGCCCCGAAAACCGACATTTCAGCCCGCATCCCTTGATGGAATCGGGCTGTTATGATATAATCGCATTCATCTCGTGAAGGAGGTGCGCGGATGCTGGGCGTGATGACGATCCGCAAAGACGAACTCAAATTCCGCGAATTCGACCGTTATCGGGGGTTTTACTGCGGACTGTGCCATGCCATCGGAAAGCGGTGCGGCGGCGCGTGCCGCATGGCGCTGAGCTTTGAAATGACGTTCATGGCGATGCTGCTGACCTCGCTGTATGAGCCGCAGACCGCGCAGGACATGCGCCGATGCGCATTCCATCCGGTGCATAAGCGGCTGATGCTGGGCAATGACGCCATCGACTACTGCGCCGACCTGAGCGCGCTGGTTTCGTATTATGACCTGCGCGACGGCTGGGAGGATGAGCGGCGGGCGGACCGGTTAGCCGAAAGTGCGCTGCTCAAAAAGGCGGCGGTTCGCGCCGGAGAGACTTTGCCCCGACAGAAGGAAGCCGTCGAGCGTTATGTGTCGTCGCTGCATGAAATTGAGCGGAGAAACGATGAAAACCTCGATGCGGCGGCGAACCTGACCGGCGAGCTGCTCGCCGAGCTGTTCGTTTTTAAAAAGGACGTTTATGAGCAGGATCTGCGCGAGATGGGCTTCTATCTGGGTAAGTTCATCTATCTGTGCGACTGCTTTGAGGATATCGAGCAGGATATCAAAAAGAAGAATTACAATCCGCTGATTGCCCGCAGCTCAAGAGCGGATTTTGAGCAGGAAAGCAGGCAGATGCTGGAGGATATGATGGCGCGGGCGTGCAGGGCGTTTGAATGCCTGCCGCTGATTGACGATGCGCCCATCATGCGGAACATTCTTTATTCGGGTATATGGCTGCGCTTTGAAAGCGCGGCTGAAAAAAGAAAGGCGAAAGGCAAGCAATGACAGATCCCTATCAGGTTTTGGGTGTATCCCCGACGGCGAGTGATGACGAGGTCAAGAAGGCTTACCGCACCCTGTGCAAAAAATACCATCCCGATGCCAACGTGGGCAAGCCGGATGCCGCGCAGACCGAAAAGAAATTCATGGAAGTTCAGCAGGCGTATGAAGAAATCATGCACAGGCGTCAGGGCGGCGGACAGCGCGCGGGCAGCGGCTATAACGGTCAGCAGCAGCAGCGTCAGCCGCAGTACGATGACCCGTTTGCCTCGTTCTGGGGCGCATACGGCGGAAATCCCTATGGCAATGCCGGATATGGCTATGGTCAGCAGCGGCAGGACGATTCCATTGAAATGCGTGCGGCGAAGAACTATATCGACACGGGGCATTATGCCGAGGCACTCAATGCGCTGGGAAGCGTAGCACCCGAAAAGCGCAACGCCCGCTGGTATTACCTCAGCGCGCTGGCGCAGAGCGGTCTGCATAACAATGCGCAGGCGATGGAGTATGCGCGGCAGGCGGCGAGCATGGAGCCGTCCAATATGCAGTATCAGCAGCTGCTCAGCCAGCTGCAAGGCGGCGGAAGCTGGTATAGCCAGCAGGGTGAAGAATACGGTCGCAGACCGCAGAACATGAGCAGCCTTTGTACGTCGATCATGCTGCTGAATCTGTGCTGCATGTGCTGCGGCGGCGGGCGGATGATGTATTATCCGATGTTCTGCTGTCTGTAAGCATGCGCTGCTTGTTTTAAAAGCGTTTGTTTAAACCGCCGCGAAGCGGTTCTGCTTCTGATTGGGCTGGTTTAGATGTTAAATAAAAGACGGAGCTGTCGGGCTTAAACCGAACAGTTCAAGAAACAAATATCTAAGCATTTATGGATATGGGGCTTTGCCCCATCGCCCCACCAAAGGGCTTGCCGAGCGTTTACGGCG
>URJN01000203.1 GCA_900548125.1 uncultured Eubacteriales bacterium | reverse complement strand
TGTCTTTTTATAATGGGCGTATTAGAAGCATTTCACGCCGACAAGAGCCGCTTTCATATCGAACAAAAAGACGGCAGGACAAGAAAAAGAAAGCTCCTAAAATAGCTGTATAAAGGACTATTGGGATATGTATCGCAAAGAAGCCGACGGATGGATGAAGCATCTGGATTTTATCGTGTTGGACATGGTCTGCCTGCAAATCGCGTTTATACTCGCCTATCTGCTCAGATGGGGAAGGCTGGACTTTTATCAGGTGGATGTATACCGCCATATTGGCGTCGTCATCGAATTTGCGGAGCTGTTCGGGGTCATGTTTTTCGAAACGCTTCATGGCGTCCTCAGGCGGGGGGATTATGAGGAGTTTCTGGCGACGGCCAGGCAGGACATCATCATTGGCGTGATGACGGTTGCCTTTTGCTTTTTGACGAAGGCAGACCAGAGCTTTTCGCGCATCTGCATGGGTCTGACGATGCTGTTTTACCTGATGGTCGGCTATCCCGCGCGGCTTTTGCTCAAGCAGACGCTGAAAACGCGCATGTCCGTCGGCGGGAATAAATCTCTGCTGGTGATTACGACGCGGGATATCGCGCAGTCGGTCATGGAGAATCTCAAGCAAAACAACTACGAAATGTATAAGTTCACCGGCATCGTCATCACGGATGACGATATGGTCGGAACGAAGATTTTGGATGTTCCGGTTGTGGCGACGACGAAAACGGTCGTTGATTATGTCTGCGAGAAATGGATCAGCGAGGCGATTATTGTACGAAATCCGGATGAACCCTATCCTGCGGAATTGATTGAGGAGCTGATTCATGCGGGCGTTACGGTGCATCTCAGCCTGACGAGAATCAAGAAGATTGTCGGCAAAAAGCAGATGGTCGAGAAAATCGGCGGTTATACGGTGCTGACCTCAAGCCTCAATTTTGCGTCGCCCAAGCAGCTGTTTGTCAAGCGGCTGATGGATATTGCGGGCGGTCTTGTGGGCTGCCTGATGACGGCGGCCGCGTTTATCTTTGTTGCGCCGCTGATTTATATCCAGTCGCCGGGCCCGATTTTCTTTACGCAGGAGCGCGTGGGCTACAACGGAAAGCGTTTTAAAATCTATAAATTCCGCAGTATGTATTTGGACGCGGAGGAGCGCAAGGCGGCTCTGATGAGAGAAAACAAGATGTCCGACGGCAAGATGTTCAAGCTGGACTTTGATCCGCGGGTCATCGGCAACAGGATTCTGCCGGATGGAAGAAGAAAAAAGGGCATAGGCGATTTTATCCGCCGCACAAGCATAGACGAGCTTCCGCAGTTCTTCAATGTCCTCAAGGGCGATATGAGCATCGTCGGCACGCGACCGCCGCTCATCGACGAGGTTGCGCAGTATGAGCTGCATCACAGGGCGCGGCTGGCAATCAAGCCCGGCATCACGGGACTGTGGCAGGTAAGCGGGCGGAGCAACATTACTGATTTTGAAGAAGTCGTCGCGCTGGATACGCAGTATATCAGCGAATGGAACATCGGTCTGGACATCAGGATTCTGCTTAAAACCGTGATGGTGGTTCTGAAAGAGGACGGGTCGATGTAAACGGCGAAGGCGCGGCGTTTGAAAGAACGGGGGAACGATGATGTACGATTATCTGATTGTCGGCGCGGGATTGTACGGCGCGGTCTTTGCGCATGAAATGAAGGCGCGCGGGAAAAAGGTGCTTGTCATTGACCGGCGCGCCCATATCGCGGGCAACGTATACACGGAGAAGATCGAAGGCATCCATGTACATCAATATGGTGCGCATATCTTCCATACAAACAATAAAAAGGTGTGGAATTACATCACGCAGTTCGCGGAGTTCAACCGATTCACGAACAGCCCTGTCGCCAACTACAAGGGGAAGCTCTATTCCCTTCCCTTCAATATGTACACATTCAACCAGATGTGGGGCGTTGTGACGCCGGAGGAAGCGAGCGCGGAAATCGAAAGGCAGCGCAGGGAAATCACCGGCGAGCCGAAAAACCTTGAAGAACAGGCGATTTCGCTGGTCGGACGCGATATTTACGAAAAGCTCATCAAGGGATACACGGAGAAGCAGTGGGGGCGCGACTGCCGCGAGCTTCCGGCGTTCATCATCCGCAGGCTTCCGGTTCGGCTGACCTTTGACAACAACTACTTCAATGCGCTGTATCAGGGCATTCCTGTCGGCGGTTATACGAAGATGGTCGCCAATCTGCTGGAGGGCATCGAGGTTCGGCTGAACACCGACTATCTGGAGCATAAGGACGAACTGGATGCGCTGGCGCAGAAGGTGGTCTATACCGGCGCAATCGACGCCTATTTCGGCTATCAGCTGGGGCATCTGGAATATCGCTCTGTCCGTTTTGAAACGGAGCTGCTTGACCAGCCGAATTTTCAGGGCAATGCGGCGGTCAATTATACGGACAGGGAAACGCCGTGGACGCGCATCATCGAGCATAAGTGGTTTGAGTTCGGCAGGGATGACGAGGGCAGAGAACTGCCCAAGACCATCATCAGCCGCGAATATTCCTCCGAATGGAAGCCGGGGGATGAGCCGTATTATCCCGTCAACGACGAGAAAAACGGGGAGCTTTACGCGCGCTACAAGGAGAGGGCGCAGGGCGAAAAGAAGGTCATCTTCGGCGGGCGGCTTGGAGAATATAAATACTATGATATGGACGCCGTGATTGGCGCGGCACTGGAACGAGCGGAAAAAGAGGAATAAGCGGATAGAGCGCACCGGCATAGCCTTCAGACGCCGTGCGCAAGGCTTCGCATTTCTGATGATTTCTGCCGCACCAGATTCCGCCCGGCTGGAAATCAACGCATGGTTTTGAAACGAAAACGTCATAATACAAAAGGGACGCGGAGTCCCTTTTTCTTATGCGAAAGTGAGAGCGGGCTCAGCCCGCATTTGTCCATGCGTGGGAAAATGCACGAAGCCGCCCGCGTGAGCAAAACTGCCATGTTTTGCAGACTGCGGCGGAGGTGAGAGCAGGCTCAGCCCGCATCGCCGTGCTCCTGAATCTGCGCATTCAGCAGGTTGATGTTGCCGCAGCTCATGGTAATCACTAAATCGCCCGGCTGCCAGTGCGCACGGAGATACGCTTCCGCGTCATCAAAGGTCGGCGTATAATGCGCCGGAACGCCTTCCTTCCGCATGGCTTCGACCAGCATGGATGCGTGAATGTCGCCGGGGTCTTTTTCGCGCGCGGCGAAAATATCGGTCACCAAAACCTCGTCCGCCAAATCACAGCAGTGGATGTAATCCTTGAACAGCGTTTTTACGCGGGAGAAGGTGTGCGGCTGCATGACGGCAAAAAGACGCTTGTGCGGCTGATGGGCTGCGTTTTCCAGCGCACTGTGCATCTCTGCGGGATTGTGACCGTAATCTGTGTACAGCTTGACGCCGCAGACCGTACCCGTGTATTCAAACCGGCGGTGCGGCGCGGTGAAGCGGGAGAGGGATTCACTGACGGCTTCCGGAAGCGCACCTGCTTCAACGCATGCCGCCATGGTCGCCAGCGCGTGCATGACGTTGAATTCGCCCGGCACATGCAGATGGACGTGCGCCATAGGCTTGCCCTCAAAGCAGAAATCGAATTCCGCACAGCCGGTTTCGTCGTAAACGAGGTTCAGCGGACGCCACTGGTTTGCGCTGCCCATGCCGTAGGAAACCGTGCGGCAATGCTGCTTTTTCAAAAGCTCTGCGACGCGGGGATCGTCGCCGTTGCCGATGCAGACGCCGTTTTCCGGCAGAAGCGCCGTAAAGCGGGCGAAGGCGTTCGCGATGTCGTCGATGTCCTTGTAGAAATCGAGGTGATCCTCCTCGATGTTGGTCACAACGGCAATCGTCGGGTGAAATTGGAGAAAGCTCGCGTTGAATTCGCACGCTTCCACAACAAATGTGTCGTGTCCGCCGACGCGCGTGCTTCCGCCGATATAATCGAGTTGTCCGCCGATATGCACGGTCGGGTCAAAGCCCGTGTCGAGCAGCACTTCGGCAATCATGGACGTCGTTGTCGTCTTGCCGTGCGTGCCGCAGATGTTGATGGCGTGGCGATAGCCCTCCATCAGCTGACCCAGCAGCGTTGCGCGTTCCATTTGGGGAATGCCCAGCTCGGCGGCGCGGGCGCGTTCGGGGTTATCCGGCGCGATGGCGGCAGAGTAGATGACGATATCCGCGCCGTCTACGTTTTCGGCACGCTGACCGATGAAAACGTGAATTCCGGCTTTTTCCAGCGCGTCGGTCATATAGGAACGGGCAGAATCCGAACCCGTTACGCGCACACCGAGCTTGACCAGCATGCCGGCAAGCCCGCTCATGGAGCTGCCGCCGATGCCGATCATGTGTGCGCGTTTGCCCGTATAATCTTTGATATGCGGCATAGTGCGCCTCCTTTGCGATAGGGAAAATGGTTATTCTTATTATACGACAGAGGGCGCG
>URJN01000202.1 GCA_900548125.1 uncultured Eubacteriales bacterium | reverse complement strand
GACGAGCTTCGCGCCGTTGAGGGGTTTTCTTTTGACGATTTGAAGCAATTTTTCCTGATATTACTTGATTTTTTTGAGTTTGACCCGCCGCAGCGCGCCCTCCTGTCAAGAAGACGCGCTGCGGCTTTTTTCGCTTTGGAGCCGGTCGATTCCGGTAGTTTTGATAAAAATGGGCGATTTGGCACAAATCATGGCACAAAACCTGTCCGGGGGATGCCGTTTTTTCCTTGTGCTGCCAGTGTTTTTTCACGCATCGCTTTGGCACAGGCCTGGCACAAACCGCCTCATCCCGCCTTGAACACATTCCCGATCATCGCGCCCGCCTGCATGACCTTTTCCTCTCTGGCGTGCGCATAGCGTTCCATCGTCATCTTGATGTCCGAGTGCCCCGCAATCTCCTGAAGCGTCTTGACGTCGATCCCGGAGGAAGCCGCCATCGTGATGTAGGTGTGCCGGAAAATGTGCGGCGTTGCGTCATGCAGGTCGATCTTCCTGCCAATCCGCTGCCACAGGCGCGTGAAGGTGCGCTCCGTCAGGGGCTTTTCTCCGTCCCCGAGAACAAAGCCACGTTCCTTCCTTTCAGGCAGCAAGATGGCCCCAAGCTGGGTGTCCAGCGGAATCGTCCTGTTGTCGGCCTCGCTCTTTGTATCGCCCAGCACAGGCTGATTATTGAGAAACGTCACAGCCTGCTCCACATGGATCAGCTTCCTGTCCCAGTCGATGTGTTCCCAGCAAAGACCCAACGCTTCGCCCCTGCGCATGCCCGTCAGCAGGAGCAGCGCAACCGTCATCCGCTCTTGCGGCAGAAGCCGGTCGAGGCTTTGCAGAATGTCCTGCACCTCCCGCATCGACAGCGCCTCCCGCTTTTTCTTGCTGCCCGACATCGACAGGCGCTTGCTCTCGGTGGGATTCGTTCGCATGTATCCGTCCTCCACCGCCATATCAAAGACCTGATGCAGCAGGATGGACATCTGGCGTGTGGTCGATTTGGCCTTCTCCCGGTTCGCATTGTAGAAGGCCTGAATGGTGTTCGTGCCGATTTCCTCAAGCCGTAGCTTGCCGAAGTACGGCAGGATATGGTTGTCCAGCAGATTTCTGTAGGTCGTCCTCGTCGTGTGCCGTAGCTTGGGCAGCTTGTACAGCTCCCACCACTGTTCCGCGTATTGCCGGAAGGTCGGCGTCTGCGGCGCCTTCTCCTGCTGTTCGGGCTTGCAGCCGTCCAGCATCCCGTAGGCCAGCAGCGTCTGGGCAGCCTTGATCAGGAAGTCCTGACGGTTCTTGCCCTCCACCCAGGTGTATACCGGCTTTCCAGCCGCGTCCGTGCCGATCTGTACGCGTTCGCGTTCTCTTTTCGCCATGTCGGTTTCTCCTTCCGACATGCCTGTATGGTCTGCGCTGAAGTTTTCAAGGTTCGCCTGACGCGGTGCGTCCCCCGCATCGGTCAGCATTGTATTCTTTTCGACGGCGGAAGGCGCTTTCCTGCCTTCCGGGGTGGTGATGATTCTGAGTATAGGGGTCAGCTCCTTTGTCTGTCGTTCTTTTCTAGCCTTTCACATAGGATTCCTCCATTCCCCTGTGTTAGGGCTGAAAAGTTTGAGAATACCTCGACTTTTCAGCCCCAAAGGGGTTACAGGAACGGCTGGTTGTGCCGGTTTTTCTCCTGTCGGGACGTACTCTTGCCGTACTGCGCAAGGATCTCCGGCGGGATGCGGGAAAAATTCTGTTCCAGACGGCGGGTCTGCTCCTGAAGTCTGCTCAGCTCAAACCGGCTGTCGAGCGCCTTCTGCCGCTCCCGCCGGACGTTCAAATCGAGCTGCTCGTTCTCCTTTTTTAGTGTCTTGTTTTCCTCCGTGATGGCGGTGAACGCCTGCGCATACTGCTCCAGCTGCGTCTTCATCTTGCCGATGCGCGGCAGCAGCCTGCGGATCAGCGGCACGATTTCTTCCAGACGCCCCTTGGCGTTCAACAGGTTCGCGCCGTCCAGAAGATGATTGATTTTGTCGGCCAGACGGGTCATCTTCCGGATTTCCACGGTCATAGCCTTGTACTCTTGCATGTCCATGTGCTGGCGTTTCGTTTGGGCCGCGCTCTCGCCGCGGCTGAGGTCAGGATAGCGCGCAGCCATGTATTCATAATACCGATCCTGCCACTGAATCAGCTTTTTGCGATTGCCCAGAATCTCCTTGGCGCTGAGCCGGTGATCCGGCGTCAGCGGCACGAAGACAACGTGCATGTGCGGCGTCGCCTCGTCCATGTGGATGGTCGCAGACAGGATGGTGCGCTCGTCCTGCTGGCTACACAGAAAGTCGAGCGAGCGCTGATAATAGGCGCGGATGTCCTCCGGGGATTTTCCGTCGAAATAGCCTGTGCTGACGGAGAACAGCACCTCGACGAGCCGGATGCTGTCAGAGCGCACGCGGCAGTTGGCCTCCCGGATTTGTCGCTCCGCCTCCGCGCGGTAATGCTGCGGAGGGAAAACCAGATGGGTGTTCAGATGTGTCCGCGAGGTGTCGATGTCGGGATTGCTGGCGTAGGTTTCTTTTGTGCGCTCGTTGTGGGCCTCAATCCGGCCGATTTCCGGGCCTTTGTATTTGGAGAAGCGCATGATGGCGAAATGGCTCAGGATGATTCCTCCCTCTAAAAACGCTAAAAATGCAGGAAAGTCATGTTACTGTTCATCGGTGACAACCGGGTTCACATGGATCGTGCGGGAGGGCGGTCTGCCCACGCCGCTGTAAAGCAGCGTGTCCCGCCAGATGTAGCCGTGCTGCTCCAACAGCTCCAGAACGGGTTCCAGCTCCTTCGCATCGCGGAAAAACCGTCCCCGGCAAAGCTGGTACAGAGCGGACTGGCTGATGTCCCGGATGCGGTGCTTGCGCAGTCTGGACACGACGTGCAGCGCTTTTTCGATGGTTTCGTCGGCGCTGATGATGGAATAGGCATACATGGCGTGCTGAAATGCGTATCGGCCGATGCAGATGGCGCGGCGGATGGTGTCGGCGCTGATGTCCCCGGTCAGCCCTGAGGCTACGTGGATCAGCCCAGCGATCCGCAGGATGAGGCCGATGAGCTTGCAGCCCCACTCGCGCATATCGCGGGCTTCGTGAATCAGAACCTGCTCCAACCCGTTGCAGACGCTTTCCATCAACTCGATGGCTTCGGGTGAAAGATGCAGCGCGATGTCCGTCTCCGGCGGCAGGCTCAGCAGCCCGTGAATCAACTCACGGTAATCCTCCTGCACGTCCTGTGGGATCGGCGCGGACTGGAAGGAACGTGGCGCTGCCGCCGGCGGGATGTTCACGTACAGGAAGCGGGCCAGAAAGCCGCGCCCGTCGAGCATGCCGTTCTGCATGATCTCGCTCAGCACGCTGGGCTGCGCCGTCAGGATCATGGACACCGCCGGATGGCGGACGTAGTCCGGCTCGCGGTTCAGCCGGTCCACGCGGATGGTGTCGCCGCAGATGCCCTTGAGCCAGACGTCCAGATTGGGCTTCTTGGAATACCGCCCGATGATCGCGTCGAACGCACCGCCCTCGGCGGAGATCAGCGCCATGCGCCCGCCGTTGTCCTTGAGCAGCCTGACCATCATCTCGCTCGTGCAGTCGTCCGTGAAGATTTGCAGGGGTTGAATCGCCGGCAGATCAGCCAGATTGTCCTGCGCGTGCTGAAGCTCCAGCTCGGTCATGCTGTCGTATTTCTGCTCAAGCTGGCGGTTCAGACGGTTGATCTGCCGCTGAAGCGTCTCGCGCTCCTGACGGCGCTTGCGAATCTGCGGCTTCAGCTTTTCGTTGTACGCCTGCTCATAGTCCTCGATGACGGCGGTCATGGCGCGAATGACGGCGGACTTGCGCGCGCCCGGGTTGGCGACGATGAACACATACAGGCTGGTTTGTTCGTAGTGGCCCGGGTTGCCCTCCACCCGGACCTTGCCCTGCAAGCAGGTGGCGAGCACGCCGAGCGCGACCCCTGCGGCCATGTCCGCCGGCGTCTGCGTATGCTCCGCGACGGCGGCAACGTAAGCCTGCAATCGCGGCGGCAGGCAATGAATTGGGAATGCGGGCAGTGTGTCCGCGCTGGGCCTGAGCGGAACAAAGGGTTTGAACAGACCCGAAGCCTGTCCGGTGTTGGAGACGGGGTTTTCAGTGTTTTTAGGGTTTTTAGTGGTCGAAATGATACTCAAATGGATCTGCCTCCCTTCAATTAATAGCCATGCGGAATCCGGGAGAAATGGAAGCCCTGATGAGGCCGAATCCATATTCTTCCTCTATTATTGACATGTAGGGAGAAAGGTGCTTTGGAACTCTGTTTTCGGATTTTCTACGGTTTTTCGAAATTTTTATTGCGTAGAGTGTACCGGCGCGCTTATTGCAGGCATAAAAAGCAAAGAAAAAGCATTTGCAGTCATTCTGAAAGGACTGCAAATGCGAACAGGAATTGGAGTGGAATACGAAGAGCGACTAGGAGAAT
>URJN01000201.1 GCA_900548125.1 uncultured Eubacteriales bacterium | reverse complement strand
AAGTCCGCCGCGCATCAAAGTCTTGCTCACGCGGGCGATTTTGTGCAATTTCCTATACATTTAAAAAAGACCCTTCCGCAAAAAACGAAAGGGTCGAAAAAACGGATTTACTTGTTGGTTGCGCCGCAGGATTTCGCCGCCAGCTTGGCGCCGTCGGTCATCTCAATTCGCCCGTCGGGGAAAACCCAGAGGGCTTCCACGCCGTCGAGGGACTCAATGAACGCGCGGCTTTCGTCATACGGCATCAGGAACGCCGCGGTGGAAAGCAGATCGGCATAGCCGGAATCCTCTGTGATGATGGAAACCGAGCGGAATTCCGTATCCGGCATCAGCGTGTCGGGGTCGATGAGGTGATGATAACGCTGACCATCTACGATGTAGAAGCGCTGATAATCTCCAGATGTGACGACCGATGCGTTGGTCAAAAACAGCGTTTCGACGATATCGCTCAGCCCCAGCACCGCGCCGTCCGGATCCTGAATGCCGACACCCCATTTGGCGCGTCCGTCGGCGGGAGCAATGCCCATGCGCACATTGCCGCCCGCACTGATGATGAAAGAGGGCATATCGCCCGACAGGAGCATCTGACCGACGATTTCCGTCGCATAGCCCTTTGCGACTGCGCCGACATCGAGCTTCATTTCCGGATCGGCAAAGGAAACGGTCGTGTTTTCGCTGTCAAGGAGAAGATTGTTGATATCGATATGCTGAGCCGCTTTCTGCAAGTCCTCCATCGGCGGGAGCTTGGCGTTTTCGGGATCGTCAAGACCGGCTTCGCGGTATTCATGCCAAATCGAGAGGACGCTGCCCATCGCGATGTTGGTTTGCCCGTGCGACAGGTCGTAATTGTTCTTGCAGAACGTCAGCAGACCGAACAGGATGGGATCGACCTGCACCGGCTCGGCTGCGGCGCGGCGGTTGACGTCGTACACGCTGACAATGCCCTCATCGGCATAGCTGTTGTAGCAGTCAAAGAGCTTGTGCATGTATAGATACATTTCATGCACGTTGTTCGCCTGAGCGGTGAATGTCTCCTCGTTTTCGGCGTAGCCGATGAGCGAAATCACCGTATCGAACGTATCCATAAAGACCGTGCTGTATTTGTTCATATCTGCGCTGCCGGGCAGGGCGAAGGCAGCCAGAAGGAGCAGAAGCAGCGCGAAAGCGGCGGCTTTTTTCATGGTAAGTATAACCTCCAACGATCAGGATTTTCTTATTATAACAAAAACCTGCGGATTCTACAAGTATACGCCGCTGTCAGGGATTGGCATGGGAAAACGATTGTCAAGGACGGCAGAAATATGTTACAATGCGAGTGCTTTCATGAACAGCATTTTGATGCGCGGCGGATGCCGAAAGAACGGCTTTTGCGGCGGTTGAATCTGAAAAACGACGAAAGAGGGTTTATATATGGCAATGGCACAGACGAAACGGCTTGCGGCAATGCTGCTGGCTCTGCTGCTGACGCTTTTTCTGCTTCCATCAGCCCATGCGGACGGCGGCGTCGTCAGCGGGACGACGGTTTCGGGAACGGTTCGCGTTTATTTATCGTCGATATCGAGCCTGACGGCAGTGGATTTGACCATCGCGGGCAGTTACTCGGTCGGCGGCGATGCCAACCGCGCGCTTGCGAGGGGGCAAAACGTCCGAGTCAGCAACAGCGGCGGCGTGTTGAGCATGACCGTCAACGGGCAGACGCAGACCATGGGCAGCCGATTTAAACTCAGACGCCATCAGACGACCGGCGAAAACGGCGTGCGAATCGCGCAGGCGCGGTATCCGGCGAGCCTGTATCCGGGGGATATCGAGTTTATCGCAAGAGGCGGCAATGTTCAGATTATCGTCCATGTTTTCATGGAGGATTACATGCTCGGCGTTCTGCCTTATGAAATGGACAATTCCTTCCCGCTGGAAGCGCTCAAGGCGCAGGCGGTTGCGGCGCGAACCTATGCGCTCAAAAAGATGAGCGCGCAGGCGGCAACGTATGATGTTGTGGACACGACGAGCGACCAGGTCTATAACGGTACGCCCGCAGGCAATGACCGCTGTGCGCAGGCTGTACGCGAAACGAGCGGCATCATCGGTACGGTCGGCGGGGAATATATGGCGAGCTATTACACCGCATCCAACGGCGGACAGACGGAATCGGTCAAAAACGCATGGGGAAGCGGCTCATACAGCTATCTGCAAATCAAGGATGACCCGTATGATTTGCGCAACGGCGCATCCATTGCCAAATCCGTTACATTTTATCGCGACGGCACGACGAGTGTTTCCGCGTTGACCGAGCTTTTGCGGACGGAAGCGGCGGCTGTTGTCGGCGCACCGAGCGTGCAGATTCGTTCGATCAACTTTGTTGCGCCGGACGAGCCGAAATATGCCCCGCCTTCCCGCGTCTACAAGAAGGTGCTGGTCGGCATGACGCTGGAGGGGTATGGCGATGTGACGATTTCGCTGGACTATTTTTCGCAGGTCGAAGGGCTCTGCTCCATGTCCATCAACGTGCTGAAAAATGAAACGCTGACCGTTACGGAAACGGTCGGCGGGTACAAGCTGACGGCGCGGCGTTTCGGTCATGGCGTCGGCATGAGCCAGCGCGGCGCACAGCAGATGGCGAACGAGGGCATCAGCTACGATCAGATTCTCGAATTCTATTATCCCGGGCTGACGCGCACGCGCTACACGATGACGCGAACCCTGCTCGCCGCCATCGACGGCACGACGCAGACGCCGGATGAACCCGTGACCGACGCGAAGATTGCGGTCATCACCCTGCAAAACCCGCTGGACAGCCTCAATCTGCGTCAGCAGGCAAGCACGGCTTCCCCGGTTCTGGCGCGTATGCCGCACGGAACGCAGGTCAATCTGCTGGAAAAGCTGGGCGATTGGAGCAAAATTCAATACGGCACGCTTACGGGCTATGTGATGACCGGCTACCTGACCATTCAGGAGGACAGCGTGGAGGAAACCCCGCCCGCGGCGAGCGGCATAGGCACGGCGA
Organism: uncultured Eubacteriales bacterium; assembly: GCA_900548125.1. Lineage (GTDB taxonomy): Bacteria > Bacillota > Clostridia > Christensenellales > Aristaeellaceae > Ventricola. Next base: position 1,483 of record URJN01000201.1, on the reverse strand, counting down.
CCGTCGCCCTTTCGGACGAAAGCCAGACGCTCAACCTGCGTGCCGCGCCGACGACCAATTCCTCTGTCCTCGCCAGACTGAGGCACGGTCAGACGCTGACGGTGCTGGAACGCTATGAAAACTGGACCTATGTGCAGTTCGGCACGGCGAACGGCTATGTGATGAATGATTACATCGTCTATGCGGCAGATGATGCGGGAAAAGACGACAGCACGCAGAATCCGCCGTCGGGCGAACAGCGAAGGGCAATCGTCAGGCTGCAAAGCGCGGATTCCAAGCTGAATCTCCGCGCGGGAAAGAGCTTGGCGTCCGGTGTACTCGCGCGGCTTTCCGCAGGAGAAACGGTTTCCGTGACCGAATGGGGCGCGGAATGGTGTCAGGTCAGCGCGCGCGGCGTGACGGGCTACTGCGCGACGGCGTACCTGAGCTTTGAAAGCGATACGGCGGACAATGAAAAGCCTGTTGCGTCGGTTGCGATTGTGCTGCCGTCCTCGGGGCTGAACCTGCGAGCGGCGGCGGATGAAAACGCGGGCGTTATCATGACGCTTCCGCAGGGTACGATGCTGACGGTGACCGGAGAGGTCAGGGACAACGGCATGCTTCCGGTGCTGCTGGGCACGCTGGCGGGCTATGTGAAGAGCGATTACGTTTATGTGACGGATCAGGCTCTGGCGACGGCAACGCCTGCTCCCACGCAGACGCCTGCGCCGACGGTCGAGCCGATGGAAACCATGCAGCCGAGCGGCAATATGCGCGATGCGATTGTAACGGCGGCAGGCGGGTTGAAGCTCCGCGAACAGCCGAGTACGGATTCCCGATCGCTGACGACGATGCCTTACGGAACGACCGTTGCGGTCAGCAGTGAGGCGGTGTACGGCTTCTATGCCGTGAGCTATGGCGAGTTGACCGGCTATGCGAGCGCACGATACCTGCGGTTTGACGGCGGAGAAGCTGCGCCGACGGTTCAGCCGACCGATGTTCCGGCGGCAAGCCATCCCGTTACGGGGAGAATCGGAACGGTGACTGCGGCGAACGGGCTGAATCTGCGTGCGGATTCGTCTGAATATGCGAATGTGGTGGCGACGCTTGGCTATGGCGTCGATGTGACGGTGACGGGCGAGCGCATCAACGGGTTCTATCCCGTGCGCGTCGGTACGCTCAGCGGTTATGTCAGCGCGGATTACGTCAGCTTTAATTCCTCCGAAACCGCCGCACCGATTGCCGTGCCGACGGCAACGCCTGAGCCGGACACGTTCGGTCGGCGCGTCGTGGTCAACAGCGATAACGGGCTGAACCTGCGCGCTCAGCCGAACGCGGGCGGCGATGTGCTGTACGTTCTGCCCTACGGCATGGTGCTGAATGTACTAAGTGAAAACGAAAACGGCTTTCTCTATGTTCAGTGGGGCGGCTATACGGGGTATGTCTCCGCAGAGTAGGTGACGCCGTTTGGAGACTAATCAGCGCGGGTCAGTTGCAATCGACC
>URJN01000200.1 GCA_900548125.1 uncultured Eubacteriales bacterium | reverse complement strand
AAGAGCACAGGCTGCGGGCAGCATGAATTGATCCTATTTTACATCTGAATACGCCGTTTGAGCGAGATAAAAATCAATCATTCTCCTCAAAATCACCGGTATAGAGCTGATAATACTTGCCATGCTGAGCGATCAGCTCATCATGCGTACCGCGCTCGATGATGCGTCCCTGTTCGAGAACCATGATGCAGTCGCTGTTGCGGACGGTGGACAGGCGATGCGCGATGACGAACGTCGTGCGTCCCTTCATCAGGGAATCCATGCCTGCCTGAACGAGCGATTCGGTGCGGGTATCAATCGAGCTGGTCGCTTCATCCAGAATCAGCACAGGCGGGTCGGCAACCGCCGCGCGCGCGATGGCGAGCAGTTGACGCTGACCCTGCGACAGGTTTCCGCCGTCGCTCTTGAGCATGGTGTTGTAGCCGTCCGGCAGTCGGGTGATGAATCCATCCGCGTTGGCGAGCTTCGCCGCCTCGATACATTCCTCATCCGTCGCATCCAGTCTGCCGTAACGGATATTCTCCATCACCGTTCCGGTAAACAGATGCGTATCCTGAAGCACGATGCCCAGCGAGCGGCGCAGGTCGTCCTTCTTAATCTTGTTGATGTTGATGCCGTCGTAACGGATTTTGCCGTCCTGAATATCGTAGAACCGGTTGATGAGGTTGGTGATGGTCGTCTTGCCCGCGCCGGTAGAGCCGACAAACGCGATTTTCTGCCCCGGCGTCGCGTAGAGCTTGATGTCATGCAGCACCAGCTTGTCATCCGAATAGCCGAAATCCACGTCATCCATGACGATATCGCCTTTAAGCTCGCGGTACTCCGTTTCGCCCGTGTCCTTGTGCGTGTATTTCCACGCCCACAAACCGGTGCGCTCTTTGCACTCGGTGAGGCTGCCGTCGTTCTCCCGCTTTGCGTTGACGAGGGTCACATAGCCGTCGTCTACCTCCGGCTTTTCATCCAGCAGGGCAAAGACGCGCTCCGCGCCCGCCAGTGCCATGATGATGGCGTTGGACTGCTGAGAAACCTGATTGATCGGCTGATTGAAGCTCTTGTTGAGCGTCAGGAAGGAAACCAGCGTGCCGATGGTCAGCCCGAGGTATCCGTTCGTCGCCAGCAGACCGCCGACGACCGCGCAAAGCACATAGCTCAGGTTGCCCATCGCCATGGTCAGCGGCATGATGGTATTGGAGATTCGGTTCGCGCTGTACGCGCTCTCGCGCAAAGCGTCGTTCAGCTTCTTGAACCCTTCAAAGTTTTCCTCCTCATGGCAGAAGACCTTGACGACCTTCTGACCATCCATCATCTCCTCGATATAGCCGTTGACCTTGCCCAAGTCGGTCTGCTGCTGAACGAAGAAGCGTCCCGCGTTCTTGATGCGCTTCACGGAAAGCATCATCGTGGTCGTGACCATGAACAGCGTGACGATGAGCAGCGGCACATTCAGAATGATCATCGAAACCACGATGCTCACGATGGTGACGACGCTGGAAATCAGCTGGGGCATCGACTGGGAGATCATCTGGCGCATGGTATCGATATCGTTGGTATAAACGCTCATGATATCGCCGTGCGCATGGGTATCAAAATACTTGATCGGCAGGCGCTCCATCTTGGAGAAGAGCTTGACGCGCAGGTTCTTGAGCGTGCCCTGCGATACGAAGATCATCAGGTAATTGTACAGCCAGCTGCAAAACGCGCCGAGGATATAGACCGCCGCCACACCGAGGACAGCCTTGCCCATCGGGCCGAAATCCGGATTCGCCTGTCCGAGCATCGGCGTGATGTAGTCATCAATCAGCCGCTGCAAAAACATCGTGCCGTATACATTGGCGACGGCGCTTGCCATCAGGCAGATGACGACGGCGATGCAGTGGAATTTATATCGGCTCATCACCTCGGCAAAGATGCGCTTGAGCGTCTTTCCGGGGTTCTTTGCGCCGGGCTTTCCGGCGTTTCTGTTGCGTCCCATCATCATCAATCGCCCCCTTTCATTGCGGCTTCATCGAAGTCGCCGCCGCCGTTTCCAACCTGACTGTTGTAGACTTCCTGATAGATGGCGTTCGTCTTCAGCAGGTTTTCAGGCGTGTCAAATGCGTTGACCCGTCCGTTATCCAGCACCAGCACGCGATCCGCATCCTGAATGGAGGAAATGCGCTGCGCGATGATGATCTTGGTCGTTCCGGGAATATGCGTGCGCATCGCCTCGCGAATCTTCGCATCCGTCGCGGTATCGACCGCGCTGGTGGAGTCATCCAGAATGAGCACCTTCGGCTTCTTGAGCAGAGCGCGGGCAATGCACAGCCGCTGCTTCTGTCCGCCGGATACGTTTGTACCGCCGCGCTCGATATAGGTGTTGTACTTTTCCGGAAAACGCTCGATGAACTCGTCCGCGCAAGCCAGACGGCATGCCTCCTGACATTCCTCGTCCGTCGCGTTTTCATCGCCCCAGCGCAGGTTGTCGTAAATCGTGCCGGAAAACAGCACGTTGTTCTGCAGGACGACGGAAACCGCGTCGCGCAGGCTTTCGACGTCATATCGGCGGACATCCTCGCCGCCTACGCGCACGCTTCCCTCCGTCGCGTCATACAGACGGGAAATCAGGCTGACCAAGCTGGTCTTGGAGGAACCCGTGCCGCCCATGATGCCGATGGTTTCGCCGGACTTGATATGCAGATTGATATCGCTCAGAACTGGCTTGCCGCTGCGCTGCTGATACGCGAAGGTCACATGCTCAAAGTCAACGGAGCCGTCCCTGACGTTCTTGACGGCGTTTTCCGGACTGGTGATGTCCGGCTGCTCCTCCAGCACTTCCTCAATGCGCTGAGCCGCCGCCGCGGACTGCGTGACCATGACGAACACCATCGAGAGCATCATCAGGCTCATCAGGATGTTCATGACATAGGAGAGCAGGCTCGTCAGCTCGCCGGTCGTCAAACCGGTCTGGTTCACGATCATCTTCGCGCCGAACCAGCTGATGAGCAGGATGCAGCTGTATACCGTCAGCTGCATGATCGGCATATTGAAGGAGATAATGCGCTCGGCGGAAATCGAGTTCTGGAAAAGCTCGCCCGCCGCATCGCTGAACTTCTGATCCTCATAATCTTCGCGGACAAACGCCTTGACCACGCGGATCGCGCCGACGTTCTCCTTGACGACGCCGTTGACCTTGTCATACTTCTTGAACATCTGTTTAAAGTAGCCCATCGCCTTGGGGATGAAGATGACGAGCATGACCGCCAAAAACGCCATTGCCACAAGGAAAATCAGCGACAGCTTCGCGCTGATGGAAAACGCCATGAACAGCGCGACGATCAGCGTCACCGGGGCGCGCGTGCAGATCATCAGCAGCATCTGAAACGCATTCTGAATATTGGTCACGTCGGTCGTCAGCCGCGTAACCAGACCCGCGGTTGAAAACTTATCGATATTGGAAAACGAGTAATCCTGAATACGGGCGAACATGGATTCGCGCAGGTTGCTCGCCAGACCCGTGCTGGCGCGTGCGCTGTGTATGCCGGCACGCATGCCGCAGAACATCGCCATCACCGCCATCACTGCCATCAGTGCGCCGATGCGCGCAACATGTCCCATGTCGCCGACGGCAATGCCCTTATCGATGATGGACGCGGTCAAATACGGAATCAAAATTTCAAGAATGACGCAGAACGTCGTATACATCGGCGAGAGGAACACATCTTTTTTGTATTGCCGAATTTCCTTCGCAATACGCGCACCGGTGATATGCTTTTTCCCGCCGGTCTGTTTTTCTTTAGCCATTCGAATCCTCCTTTTTTATGCTTTCTGTTTCTATGCGGTCTTCTTCTATGCAGTCATCCTGCCTGAACTCCGAAGACGCCGTGATTTCAAACACGCGCCCGAGGAGATGAACAAACGTCGGCGCATCCTCGCCATCTGCGATATTTTGTTCATGAAGTGCCGCTTTCTCTTTTCGCAAAGCCGATCGCCCGCTTCCGTCAGGGACACAAGCACGCGCCGTCTGTCTTTTTCATCGCTTTCGCGCTCCAGCAGCCCCTTCTTTTGAAGGCTGCCCAGCACGGCGGCAATCCGCGAGGTCGTCATATCCAGTCTGCTGCTCAGCTCTCCCGCGGTCATCTTTTGCCGGCTGTTATGCAGAAGCCGCATCACCGCCATCTCGCCGCACAGGGTCGAGCTGAACCGATTATCCCGCGCTTCCCGAGGATGCTCGTCGAGCAGACGAACCAATTCTTCCGTCAGCTCCGTATTCCCAATCACGCTATTCCTCCTTTTTGCTAACACTGTGAGTTATTATACGGAGAATGGCAAATAGTGTCAACAAACAAAGAATACAAAATTGTATACGGTCATCTTATCAAAGAACACAATTTGCTTGACAAATGCTAAACGGTGTGCTATGTTTGGTTTCAAACGGGAGGGCTTGAGCCTTTGTCTCATTCCCTCCGCCGGAAACCCAAGGTTTCCGGCTCAGACTGTAGACAAAAAGCTAT
>URJN01000199.1 GCA_900548125.1 uncultured Eubacteriales bacterium | reverse complement strand
CTGAGCGGATTCGCTCGGAGTGTAGTTTGGCGCGAAAGAAGAAAATTATGCTTCTGCGAAAAAAAGAAGAATCGTTCCCGCTTCGTATAAGCACGGCGGAATACGCGCGGAAATACGGAATGGCATTACGCGGAAAAGGTTTTCCTTGCCAAGCCTTGCGGAAAACGATATAATATAATCGGTTGTTTAGGGGGAATACCGCGTCCAATCGGTATTCCGCATGATAAATGACAGAAACGGGAGTAAACATATGGAATATATCACGTTGGGAAAGACCGGTCTGAGCGTGTCCCGCATGGGCTTCGGCGGCATCCCGATTCAGAAAGTGGATGCATCCGTTACGCATGCGCTGATGGAGCGTCTTGCGCAGCGCGGCGTCAATTATATCGACACGGCGCGCGGCTACACGGTCAGCGAGCAGTTTTTGGGCGAGGCGCTGGAAGGCGGTCTGCGCGAAAAATTCGTTGTAGCGACGAAATCTATGGCGCGCACGAAGGAAGCGATGGCGCGAGACATCGACATCAGCCTGAAAAACCTGCGCACAGACTATATCGACCTGTATCAGATTCACAATCCGTCGTTGGCGGAGCTGGAGCAGGTGATTGCGCCCGGCGGCGCGCTGGAAGCACTGATGGAAGCGAAGGCGGAGGGCAAGATTCGCCATCTGGGGCTGACGGCGCATATGGCGGCGGTATTTGAGCGCGCGCTGGAGCTTGACTGGGTGGAAACGGTGATGTTCCCTTACAACATCGTCGAAACACAGGGCGAAGAGCTGATGGCAAAGTGCCGCGAGAGGAACGTCGGCTTTATCTGCATGAAGCCGATGGCGGGCGGCGCGCTGGAGGATGCGCGTCTGGCTCTGCGCTTCATTCGGCAGAATGAAAATGTGTCCGTGGTCATTCCGGGCATGTATGATATCCGCGAAATTGACGAAAATCTGGCTGCTGTGGAAGATACCTCTGCGCTTACGGAAGAGGAGCTTTTGAAGATTCAGACAATTCGCAGGGAGCTGGGCACGCAGTTCTGCCGCCGCTGCAACTATTGTCAGCCCTGCACGGCAGGCATATCCATCAGCGGCATCTTTGTTCTGGAAGGCTACCTGCAGCGTTATGGTCTGGGCGACTGGGCGCAGAAGCGTTATAACGCGCTGAACAAAAAGGCGGGGGACTGCGTCGGGTGCGGTGCATGTGAAAAACGCTGTCCGTATCAGCTGCCGATTCGGCAGATGCTCGCGCGCTGCAAGCAGGAATTCGGATCTTAAACAAGCCGACATATACAGGGGAGGAATATCATGATTGAGCGTATTGACCGTAAGCGTCAGGTATTGACCTATGTAGCCAAGTATTGCTTTGAAGGCACGCTGGAGGAACATAAGGAGCATATTCCGCTGGAAATTGTTCCACATGGCAGTCAGGCGACCCAGCGCTGCTGCGTCTATCGTGAGCGCGAGGTTCTGCGCAACCGCGTGGACTGGGCATGCGGACGCGCGTCTGTATATGACGGAATCGAGTATACCCGCACGAATGAGCCGGTTGCCGTCATGAACAGCGCATGCGAGGGCTGTCCGCTCCAGCGTTATACCGTGACCAGCAACTGCCAGCACTGCATGGCGCAGCGCTGCATGCAGGCATGCCGCTTCGGCGCCATCACCATGACCCATCAGGGGGCTATCATCGATCCGGATAAGTGCCGTGAGTGCGGCATGTGTGCGCAGGCGTGTCCGTATAACGCGATTGCCGATGCGCGCCGCCCCTGCGTGCGCTCCTGCCCTGTGGACGCGATTTCGGTTGATAAGAAGAACCGCCGCGCTTCCATTGATTATTCCAAGTGCATCTCCTGCGGCAATTGCACGGTGGCATGCCCGTTCTCCGCGATTTCCGATGTCTCTATGATTACGAATGTCATCGAGGCGATTCGGGATGAAAGCAAAGAGGTTTATGCCTGCTTTGCGCCGTCCATTGAGGGACAGTTCGGCGGCGTCAGCGTCGGCGAGATGATTAAAGCGTTGCAGCAGCTTGGCTTTACCGGCGCGATGGAGGTTTCGCTCGGCGCGGATGCGACGGCGTATTACGAGGCGCAGGAGGCCAAAGAAGTCGCCCGCGAAGGCGGTCACATGACGACGAGCTGCTGTCCGGCTTTCTACAACATGGTTGCCAAGCATTATCCGATGCTGCTGGATAAGGTCAGCCATACGGTTTCCCCGATGGTCGCAACGGCGAGATGGATTAAGAAGCAGCATCCGGATGCCGTGGTTGTTTTCATCGGACCGTGCATCGCCAAAAAGAGCGAGGTCAAGCGTTATAAGGATGCGGGCGTGGTCGGCGCGGATTATGCGTTGACGTTCGAAGAGCTTTACGCGATGTTCGCCGCGAAGAAAGTAGATCCGGAAGCGATGGCGGCTGCCGGTGTGCAGCAGGGCAGTAAGTACGGCAAGAATTTCGCCACGGCGGGCGGCGTGTCCGCTGCCGTTCAGGAAGTGCTTGCGGAGGAGAAATTCGATCTGCCGGTCAGCTGCATGAAATGCTCCGGAGCGGCGGAATGCAAGAAAGCACTGATGCTGCTGCGTGTCGGCAAGCTGAACGAAACGATGATTGAGGGCATGGTCTGCGAAGGCGGCTGCATCAACGGACCGGCAAAGATCACCGATATGCGTGAAAGCATGGGTATGCGCAAGCAGCTGATGCTCAGTGCGGATGACCGTAATATTGAAGAAAACCTCAAGCTGAATGACTTTGAGGATATCGACATGAAGGACGGAAGAAAGTAAGCCAGACCAGCGGGGCTGTCAAGCTGATAAAGCGGATGTTTCGAGAATAAAATCAGGTATTTACGCTGGAAGGCTTCCAAGGAGCGATGCGCCAAATGAGTATCGTAAACGTATGGAAAGCCTTTGGGTGAGGCGATGGGGCAAAGCTCCATATCCGAATGATGCTCAGATATTTGTTTCTTGAAATGTCTGGTTTAGGCTTGGCAACCCCGTTGTTTCAGGCGGTCCGTTATGCAGGGGAATCTGCCGCTTAAATGATTGACTGGACTCGTGGATAGAAGCAAGGAAAAGATATGAAAAACCTCAAGCGCGTACTGCCGGTTTTAGGCGTCACCCTTTGGGCGGTGCTGCTAGTCCCCTTCTTTTTGGGCGCGCCGGCGGCGCATCCGGCGACGGACGATTTTACGTTCGCTGTCTATACCCATCCGACGTGGATACAGACGGGAAGCATCCTTCATGTACTCAAGGATGCGCTCGCCTATGCCCTGCGGACATGGCGCGACTGGCAGGGAACGGTGACAGGCGTCATCATCATGACGCTCAATCCGGCTGTGTTCTCCATAGACGGCTATGGCTGGCATGCCGTTATCCTGCTGGCACTTTGTCTGCTGGCAACAGGCGTCTTTCTGCGGCATTTTCTGGGAAAACGGCTGGGCATCTCGAAAGGCATGACGCTCGCGGCGTTCCTGAGCCTCTCGGCGGTGCAGCTCCTGTTTTTGCCGGATATTGTGGAAGGCGTGTATTGGTTTAACGGCGCGTGGTTCTATATGGGGGCGCAGGCGGCTGCTCTGCTGACGCTGACGTTGGCAGACGAGGTCTGTGAACGCAGGATGACGGGCGTAAAAACGGTCTTGTGCGCCGCGCTGTGTTGGGGGCTGCTCTTTGCGCTCGGCATGGATAACTATATCACGGCAATGATGACTGCGGCGGCGTTGCTGATGATGGCACTCGAACGCGCATGGGCGGCGAGGCAGACCGGCGAAATCAAACCGGCAATCCGCACGGCGTGGATGCTGATTCCCATCGGTATGGGGCTTCTGCTTGCAGTCGCCGCGCCCGGCAATCAGGTGCGTATGGCGACGGACGGCGCACATCAGAGCGGCATGGGCTGGTTGATCTCCTCGATTTTTTGGACGATGCGCGACGCGGCGAAATTGATTCTGCGTTTTGCGCTCAAAACTCCGCTGCTGGTGCTGCTTCTGCTTGCCGCGCCGACGCTTTGCGCACAGCTGAATATCAGGCACGAAAAGGGGAAAAAATGCCCGCCGGTTTGGGCGGCGTGGCTCGGACTGTATCTCATCCTCTGCGCCATGATTATTCCGCATATGTATTCGTCGGGATACGCAGGCTCCGGACGTGTGGTCAATATGTATCACTGCTATGTGCTGCTTGCGATGCCGATTGCCTTTGCGATGAGCTTGTCGCGAATGAAGGAAAAGAAGCGCGATGCGCTGGCGAGCAGACGCGGGAGAGCTATTTGTTATGCGCTTGCCGCGGCGGCGTTTGTTCTGTGTATTTCGGGCGGACAGCTCCGCCATTATCAGAAGCTCGTCAGCGACCAGCTTGACGGCACGCAGGAGACGTATATTGCGCAGTTTAAGCATGAATACGCGCTCTGCGAGGCGGCTGGTGCGGAGGATGACGTGCTTCTGCCTGCGTGGACGGTGCAGACCGTGACGGGAAAGCCGACGGCTTATGAAGATTCGAAAATGTGGACGAACGAATCCATGGCGCAGTATTTCGGCGTGAAG
>URJN01000198.1 GCA_900548125.1 uncultured Eubacteriales bacterium | reverse complement strand
TCGGGGTTACGCTGGACTGCCGTCCAGACCTGCTTGGGGATTTCATCCCCAAACCCCATCTTCGCTTCGCGGCGGTTTAACCGGCATTTTTAGTTTGAGAGAGGAATCCATGAAACATCTTACGCTCATTTTCTTCATTCTGGTTCTCCTTCCCTCCCTCGCCTTTGGCGAGCAAATCCTTTGGGAGGATGATTCCGGTCAGGTGGTTTTAAACGACGATGGCGGCGTCAGCTTTCTTTACGGCGACTCCGGCGAGTCGGATAACGACGAATTCTTTTCCGTGCAGACCACGCCCGAGCCGCTCTACGCGCCTACGCCCATGGCTTTTACCTTTTCCAAAACGGTGAAATACGGTGACTCCGGCGATCGGGTACGCGCCATACAATCCCGCCTTTCCGAGCTGGGCTTTTATACGGCGAAGGTTTCCGGCGGCTATTACAAAGTGACCAAAGCTGCGGTCAAAGCGTTTCAAAGTCACAACGGCTTGAACGCCGACGGCGTCGCCGGACGCGAAACGCAGGAGCTTCTTTTCTCCTCCGACGCCGTTCCCGCCGACGCGACGCCGCGTCCCTCTCCGACGCCCGAACCGCCCCGCTATACCCTGATGGTCGATGTCGTCAACCAGATTACCCGCGCTTACACCTACGACGAAACAGGGGAATACAACATCCTCGTCCGCGAGATGATCTGCTCCACCGGCACAGCCCAATATCCGACGCCCTGCGGCACGACGATCATGCCCAAAAAGCGCGCCCGCTGGGGTTATTTCCCGACATGGGGTTCTCATGCGCAGTATCTGACGCGCATCGACTCCTCCAACGCCTTCCACTCCGTCCTCTATTCCGAGCCGGATGAAACGACGCTTTCCGTCAAGTCCTTCAACGCGCTGGGCACGCCCGCATCGCACGGCTGCGTCCGTCTGCTTGTTTCCGATGCCAAGTGGATCTACGAAAACTGCAAGGCAGGCACCATCATCACCGTTTACGAGGACGATTACGATCCGGAATACACCATGACCCTCAAGCCCACGCTGAATATGGATACGCTGCGCGAAAATCCGCTTCCCGCTCCGACTCCCACACCGGTTTACAGCAGAGAGAACTTCCCGACCTCCTACCGCACGCTCTCCAAAGGCAAAACCGGCACGGACGTCTACATGCTGCAAATGCGGCTGACCGAGCTGGGCTATTATCACGGAAGCGTAACAGGCGGCTACTACGGCGGCACGATTCGGGCAGTCGAGGATTTTCAGCGCGACCACGGCTTGAACGTAGACGGCGCGGCAGGCAAACAGACGCAGGCTCTTCTTTTCTCCGATGCCGTCGATACGGCGACGCCCGCCCCGCTGTTTCTGACGCCTATTCCGACTGCCGCGGAACCGACGCCTGAGCCTACGCCCGCGCCGACCGCCTCGCCCGAACCGACTGCAGCTCCTTCGCCCGACCCCGCGCTGTTTGTTCCCATCGAGGATAATGTCGGGTAATCTAAGAGAAATGAGGTTTTTTCCATGGAAAACCGCCATGCCGAACGCATTTGGGGGCTGGATATCCTTCGCCTTCTGGCGGCATTCGCCGTTGTTGCGCTGCATGTCAACCCGCAGGCGCATCTGGACGTTGCCATTCCCTCCCCTGCATGGGGCGTCATGAACCTCTGCACCGTCCTGTGCTGCTGGAGCGTTCCGTCGTTCTTCATGATAAGCGGTGCTTTCCTCCTCAGTCCTTCGAGCAGGCAGCATGATACCCGCTATCTGTATCGCAGGAATATCCTGCGGATGCTGACTGCCTTTGTATTCTGGTCAGCGTTTTATGCAATTGCGCACTGTGCGCTCTACGGAAAAGGCAAATGGACATTCCTCAACCAGTTCTTTCGCGGTCATTATCACATGTGGTATCTCTTTGCGCTCATCAGCCTGTACTGGATTACGCCGCTCCTGCGAAAGATAACCGAATCTAAACGAACGACCGAATATTTTCTTCTGACAGGCTTTGTCTTTACCTTTCTGGTTGGACGTGTGCTGAACTTCGTTTCGCTGCTGAATCTGCCGCACGCCGATGTTCTCGCGTCGCTTCAATCCGCTTACGGTCAGATGAACCCCTACCGAACGCTGCTTCCGATGTATGACTATGTTCTGGGCTTCTATCTGTTCCGCTATCCGCTGTCCAAAAAGGCGCGCCGTCTGATTTATGCCGTCGGTCTTATCGGCTTGCTCGGCACGCTGGGGCTGACCTGCTGGCATTCCGCATCGACAGGCGCGGTCAGCTCCGTCTTTACTTCCAATGCGTCGCTCGGCGTGCTTGCCATGACCTCTGCGATTTTCGTGTTCTTTAAGGATTTGCATTTCCGTCTTGGCGAGTGCGCCCAAAAGCGGCTCATCTTCGCTTCCAAATGCACCTTCGGCGTCTATCTGGTGCATGCCTTTGTCTTGGAGCGGCTGAATCTATCCTATCCGCTTTCCGCATTTGCTCTGGCTTGCTGTATTCTCGGCGCATCGCTTGCCGTATATGGCATATCCTTCGCCGTTTCCGCCGCCTTGAACCGCATTCCCAAGCTGAATCAATGGATTGTATAACCGATATACGCCATCCGTTTCCGCCGCAGTTTTGCGGTTTTTCACAATTTCCCACGCATCAAAAAAGCCAGTGAACAGCCGGACTTTTTCCGACAATTCGCTGGCTTTTTAATTCTATTCCGGATTCAAAACAGGATTTCAGACCAATTTCAGCGACGGACAGGCGTTCAAATCCAGCCCCGCAATCTCGCCGCGCATCAGCCGGTAGAATGCCGCGCTGCCTATCATCGCCGCGTTATCCGTACAGAGGATGGGCGGCGGCATCACCAGACGAATACCCGCCTTCTGGCATTTATCGTTCATCGTGTTGCGCAGTCCGGAGTTGCTTGCAACGCCGCCCGCCAGCGCAACCGTCTTTGCGCCCGTTTCCACCGCGGCGAGCATCGCCTTGTCGCTCAGCAGCTCCACCGCCGCATACTGGAAGCTCGCGGCGATATCCGCCGCGGGCACATCCTGCCCGTTTTGGCGCAGCTTATGCACCGTGTTGATGAGCGCGGTTTTCAGCCCCGAGAAGCTGTAATCATAGCGTCCCGGCGTCTGCACATGCGGCAACTTCAGCGCATGCGGATTTCCCTCGCGGCTCAGCTTATCCAGCAGAGGTCCTCCCGGATACGGCAGCCCCAGCACACGCGCCGCCTTGTCAAACGCTTCGCCCGCGGCGTCGTCCATCGTCTGTCCCAGCAGCGTATACACGCCGTAATCGTCCACCCGAACGATATGGCTGTGTCCGCCGGACGCAACCAGACAGACAAACGGCGGCTCCAAATCCGGATGGGAAACGTAGTTCGCGCTGACGTGTCCTTCAATATGATTGACCGGAACGAGCGGCTTGTTCGCAGCATATGCCAACGCCTTCGCCGCCGATACGCCGATGAGCAGCGCACCGACCAAGCCGGGGCCGTAGGTCACAGCGAACGCGTCCACGTCCTCAAGGCGCATATCCGCCTTCTTGAGTGCCTCATCCACCACCGGATCGACGCTCTCCACATGGGCGCGGGACGCAATCTCCGGCACAACGCCGCCGTACATCGCGTGCAGCGGAATCTGAGACGAGATGACGGAGGAAATCACCTGCCGTCCATCGCGGACGATGGCAGCCGCCGTTTCGTCGCAGCTGGATTCAATCGCCAAAATCGTCGCATGCCCGGCAGTCTTCAGCCGCTCCGCCTGCTCTCTCGCGTTCTGTTCGTAATTCATGCTTCTTTTCCCTCCGTCAACTGGCGGCGAATCATACCTGAAACCACCGCATACACCGCCGCCATCAGCACCAGCGCAAGGACAAATGCGCGCGCAAACTGCCCCAGCACATCAGCCAGTGCCGTTTCAAACAAGGTCTGCGGCATCATCCGAATGAGGATATCCGTCGCCGGATCGAGCAGCCAATTGTCATTGGCAAACAGCAGCCTGTGCAGCCCGACAAACATCGCCGAAAAGCCGGACGTGTTCATCATCGCCGCAAACCCCGCCGCCATCAGTGCCAAAATACCAAGACCGCAAACCACACCGATGACCACCGGACGATGACGCTTTTCAAGCTCTGCGCCGACCCATGCGATGACCACCGTCAGCCCCGCGGCAAGGCTGATCCAGAGCGTGCGCATCTTTCCAAGCTGCTCCACGATTCCGCGGACATCCGCCATGTGTGAAATTTCCTTGGCGTTCAGTTCGTCAAGCGCGAGCGGCGTATCCCCCTTGCCCAATTCCATATACAGGGCGATGATTTTTGCCGCTTCCTCCTGACGCGCCGCATCCATACCGATATACGCGCTCACCGCGTCGTCTTCGCTCATGCCATGCTCCCGAGCGACCGCCGCGCGGGACTTTTTCCCATAAAGCTCCGGAGAAATCGCCTCATGATAGACCGCGCCGCAAAGTGAACCAAAGGCGGCGAGAAGGACGACGAGAGCCGTCAGCAGGCTGACCATACCTTTTTGTTTTTTCATATTTCCCATCAGC
>URJN01000197.1 GCA_900548125.1 uncultured Eubacteriales bacterium | reverse complement strand
CACATCAGCCATTTGGCTATTTTTACCACAAAGAATCGGGTTGCACCCGTTTATTTCTCTGCCGAGGCTCATGCGTCAGAGCTTGGCGCAGTTTTCCGCGCATCAAAAAAGCGTCCAGCCTTCGTCGGACTGAACGCTTTAGACCCTGAACAAAAGCTATCCCCCAAGGCGGAGAACAGCCCCTCCCGCAGATGGAAAACTCCCTGCGATTCCTGATTTTGCCGTTTGGTTTCGTGCGCAATGCTTTACAGCTGCACAATCATATTTTTGAGCTTTTCCAAATCCTCCGCATCCGGATGGGACAGCGCGCGGTCAAAGTTTTCAATGAGCGCATCCAGATTCTTCATAGGCTCCGGCTGCTCCTTCATCTTCACATAGCGTTCTCTCACGGTCTGCGGCATTCTGCCCTGACACATGTATTCCCCGACAACCGTATTGCTCGCATCCAGCGACTGCCTGACGCGCTCCAAAATCTTTCTAAAATACGCTTCGCTGCCGCCGAAACCGGCAGTTCCGAACAGAAAGACCTTTTTGTTTTTCAGCTTTTGCAAAAGCTGAATCGCAGCTTGATCCGCATTGCCCTTGTCCGTCCAGAATCCGATATACAGCATGTCTGCGGTCGGCTCCTGATTTTCGACGCCGCCGAAAAAATCGCATTTTTCTTCGGGCAGCGTTTCCCGAATCACATCCGCCAGTTCCTTCGTGTTGCCCGTGACGCTGCTGAACAAAATGGCATATCTTTCTTCGCTCATTGGAATAACCTCCTCATTGCGTTTAGCGTTACAATTCGCCGCTTTTACGGTTCAAAATGACCAGTCCGCTTTCCCGCGCGCGGACGGCAAGCTCGGTTCGGTTGCGAAATCCGGTTTTTTCAAGCATGTTCAGAATATGCGTCTTGACGGTGGCGACGGACATATTCAGCCGGTCGGCAATCTCCTGATTGGTGTCCCCGCTCGTGATTTCCCGCAGGACGGTCAATTCGCGCTCGGTAAAATCATAGCTGCTTGCCAGCCCCAGCGTCAGCTCCGGCGAGGCGTCCGGATAAACGGATTCGCCGTTCATCGTGCGCTCCATCACATCCAGCAGACTTTCCCTATGTTCTTCCTTATACCAGAAGCTCTCTACGCCGATTTCCCGCGCCCGGCTCAGATAGGAGCATTCCGGCATGGAGGTCACGATGCTGATTTTAATCTGCGGAAAGTCGCGCTTGATTCGTGCCGCCGCATCCAGCCCGCTTTCCCCGTCGCGCGTAACCACGTCCATCATAATCAAATCCACCGGAAAGCGCAGGCAGTAAATATCCGCTACGGCGGCATTGTCGATGGAAATCGCCACCTCAAAATGCTCGGACGCCTGAATACGCAGCTCGAACAGCTCCCGCGGCATGGTCTGATCCTCGACGATCATCACTTTATACTTCATTTGGATTCCCGCCTTTCCTTGGGCAATGTCAGCGTCAGGCAAAAACGCGGCGCGTGTTCCACGGTCATGACGCCGCCTGCCGCCTCGGTTCGAGCGCGAAGCGCGGATAAGCCGCTTCCCTCGACAATCGGCGCGGTCGGCACCATGCCGTCATTTAGGTAGGCGATGACCCAGGCGTTTTCGCGCTCGGTTCCGTGGATTTGAAGCCGCTTTCCCTTTGCGTGCCGCACCAGATTCGTCAGGCATTCGCGGGCAGCAGCAGCCGCAAGAAGCGCATTCTCCGTTCCCTCTGCGGGAAACACGCCGATTCGCTCAATCGTTACGCCGATTGCCTGCGCTGCACGGTTCAGGGCTTCGCTTGCGTTTGTTGCGCGGACATCGGACGCCGCCCCCATCAGCAGGCGGATATTCTGCCGCCACGCCTCGCGAATCTCCGCCGCGTTTCCCTGACCGGCGGAAAGAAACTGACGGGTCTGCAAAAGCACACGTCCGATTTCGTCGTGAATACGGGTTTTGGCGCTGAGAATCTCCCGCTCACGGGTCACGGTCTGCACGTTTTGACCATACTGCCTGAGCCGTCGGTTCATGTCCGTCAGCCGCCGATTGTCCGTTTCCAGCTCTCGGTTCAGGCTCGATTCCTCCGTCACGTCCGTGCCGACAATTTGATAGACCTTCTTTCCGTCAAGCTGAAGCTCCGTCCGTTCAAAGCTCCATGTCTGACCGTTTTCAAGCGTCACAATCGGCTGTGCCTCCAGCCTGTTCCAGAAAGCGTTGGCATCCAGCAGGGCTTCGCCCATCATCCGGTGACTCAGCTCTTCCATTTTCAGATTTTTCAGGGACGGATGACCATTTTCCCGCGCAAAGCACAGCGCACAGGGCAGGTGGTCGCAGCTCTCCTTGATGGAAACCTGAGAAAGCCGCCGCCTGCTTCGGCACAGCTGAACGGCCATCAGGCTCAGATTCAGCAGCGGAACCGGCAGAGCCGCCGTCCACGGCGCGGGAGAAAGCGATTCGCAATTCGGCAGAGCCGCAAGCAGCACGGCAAGCAGCGCAAAATTCAGGATGGTCGTCAGCCCATATTCCACGATTGCCCGCCGCATCCTGCATTGCGCCGCGCTCAGCAGACTAAACATGCCTGCGCATACACCCAAAAGAAGCACCGTACAGAGCAGTCCCGCATAAGCATCCGTCACGAATTTTCGCCTCCCTTGCGGAAATCGAGCGTGACGCAGAGCGCGCCGTCCGATGAATCGACCGTCATTTTTCCCGCCTGCGCAAAGCTGTCCGGATTCGGCATATCCGCCGCATCCTCCATCATCAGCCGAACGGAAAGTGCCTTTCCGCATCGCACGCGGACAATCAGTGCGCTGAGCGTCGGCAGAGCCGCCTCAACGCAGGTTTCAAAGAAATCATACGCCGTCTGTGCGTCAGACGCCGAGATGAAGCCGTTTCCCTCCTGATGAAGCGTGCAGACCGTGCCGTATGCCGTCAGATAGGTCAGCGATTCCCGAATACAGTAAACCAGCTCATCCACAGACGGCGCGGCAGTATCTTCGCAAATCAGCGTCAGATTCGCCCGACGCTTGACATAGGCACCCAGAACACAGAGAAGCCCCAATTTGCCTTTCTCATCAAGCAGCTGATTCATCCGAAGCAGCTGTGTCTGAATCTGACTGAAAATCGAATCGTAGACCCGATTCTTTTCTTCAATCCGCGCTTTTTGCAGCTTCAACTCGTTCTCTGCGCAAATCAGCTCGTTTTCCTCCGAGAGCCGTTCGTTCGTTTCCGCCAGCTGCTCCCGAATCCGGTTGATTTTGGCGATGTTCTCCACCCAGTATACGCGCCCGTCGTGTACCGGCGCGCTTTGCAGCCGCAAATCCTCCGTCAAAAGCACCGCGCCCTGCTCAGCCGCTTTCATCTGCTCCGGCGTGAGGGTCGGCGCGCCCTTGGCGCGGTACAGCGTCCGCTCCTGTCCGTCCGCAATCTGCGCCGCGAGCGTCGATTCCAGAAAAAGACCGCGATAATCCGCATTGGTCGGCAGCAGCCCCGTCTGAATGCAGCTTTCCCAAAGCGCAGCAAACATCAGGCAGAAGCACTCCGGCACCTCATGCAGCGGATTGATGTCCGCGAAACTTGCCCCGCAGAGCATCCAGCCGCCCGCAAAGACACAGACTGGAATCCACGCCTTTTTCCGGTTTTCCAAAACGCGGCACTTGCTAAAGATCACCGCCATCGCCGCCGTCATCCATCCGACGCCCCAAATCATCGCCAGCGTATACAGTGCGCCGTGAGTATAGCTCCCTTTTTCCGGAGACTGCGCAAAGCGAAACGCCAGCTGATGCACGTCGTTGCTCAAAACGCCGGCAATCAGCAGCCCCGCGGGAATCAGCAGACCATACCATGCGTGCGGCAGCCTTTCCTCGTCCTGACGCCCCACGCCCAGCGCGGCATAAAAACTGAGCAGCGGTGCCAGAATCTGCGGTATATAGTAGGCATACCACAGATAGCGTCCCACCGTTCCCGACCCGAAGAAGCGGTATTTAACCGCGCGCATAAACAGCCACAGCATCGCCAGCCCGCATCCGAGAAGCAGGTTCAGCCGAACGCTTCTTTGCAAAACGCGGTGCGAAATGGAGAAACCCCACGCCATCGCCAGCCCCATATACAGCAGATTGGTCATCAAAAAGCAAATCGCGGAAGGGAGCGGCGGAAGCACGCGGTCCGCCATCCGCAAACAGCCCGCCAGCACAAACAGTCCCCCGATGACGCAGACCTCCGTTATGGTTTTACGCCTCGTGCCCCACACATCCGTCACCGCCCTTCTTTTCTGCTACTATACCAAAAAAACGCAGAAAAGCCAATATGAGCGCGGGCGGTTTCGCGCAATTTCCTTCCTATCAAAAGAAGCCCTCATACCGCTCGTTCCGGCGGCATGGAGGCTTTGTGCTGTGCGATTACTTTTCAGCGACGCTCTTCCTGACCTGTAGGAGCAGCATCACCATGCTGATGCCCAGCAGGATATGTCCGATGCCCGCGATGCCGGAAATCGCCGCATTCATGCCGATGGAAAGCTCCGTTCCCAGCACCTGCGGCACACCGCGCACAACGAACATCACAGCCGTCAGGTTCAGACCC
>URJN01000196.1 GCA_900548125.1 uncultured Eubacteriales bacterium | reverse complement strand
CGGTCTTGGGTCTGCCCGTATCGTCGCGATTGACGCAGCTGGGCGGCACGGTTTCCACAACATGAAGATCGATATATACATTTTTACGCATGGCTCTCATCCTGTCCTTTCTGCTCGTCATGGGCTTCGTTCGCCGTTCTCGGCTTCTCGTAAAAATCCTGTCCCCACTCCAGCCGCACGCCCGGTCTGGAATCCGGATTCTGGAAATCATACAGGTTTTCCGCCAGATGCACATAATCCAGCGGAATCTCTTCAGCACGCAGGAGCTGAATCAGTCCCCGCAGATGATGCGCCGCCGTCAGCATGTCGTCTGCCGTCGCGAAAGCATTCAACCGTTTGGCAATCCGATCTCGGTCGTTTTTTTCATCCTTAACCAGCCGCGCAACCGCCCTGCCCAGCCGATTTTCCGGTTTTTCCGCCGCATGCATGTTCTGTTCGCTGATTTTGCTGCTCTGCTGGTGCAGGGCATACAGCGTCAGTGCCGTATAAACTGCCCATTCTTCGCGTGTCGGCTGTCCGTTTTGGCTCAGCATTTCCTCAGGCATCTCCGCAAAGAGCATGCCCCAAAGCTCCGGCATATCGCCGGGTTTTCTGCCAATGCCGCGCCGAAGATTAGCCAGCTGCGCACGCACGCGGCTCTCGTTGGGATCCGCCCTCAGTTCGCCAAGCCGTTCACGCATATACGCCGCGACAGCCTGCTTCCGTTGTGTCATTCCGCTGCTCCTTTCTCATTCTTCAAAAGACAGTCGATTTGATACTTAAACTGTTTATACGCCTTGGGTACACTGTAATGATTGGATTCTTCCTTGCCATTCTGCTTTTCCTTGATCGTGTTTTCGATGATGAAGTTTGTGCGATCCTCCTGTGAAACGATTTCCCTCGCAATTCCATAGGCAATGCGCCATTCTTCCTCATGCCAGCGTTCCAAACGCTCATGCATTTGATCTTCATCATCCTGCAGATCGACGGCTTCCAGGAACCGTCTGAACGGCACGTCGATTCGATCGTAGAACTGTTCCTTCAGCTGTTTTCCGAGCGCATCGCCGTCGCCGCCCGCCGCCTTATCAATGTTCATACCCAGATATAGAATTTCTGCTGCCACTTTATCCGTCAGCCGTATTTCAGCTTCAACAGCCTCCACCCAATCCGCGCCGGCATCGGTCAGCAAACCCAAATGAAAGCTGAGCGAATCGCTGAAAACATCCTCCACAAAGAAATCTTTGTCTCCGTATTTAACCGACGCAACCATGAACCGCGACATCCTCTTTTTTTCCAGCTTTCCGCGTCTTTTAAGCCGCTCCTGCCACTTCACAACGCCGGGCTTTTCCCTGTTATTCGCTCCATCAATCACGGAAGAAAACTCACGCCAGATTTGTTTGCTGGCGTCATGCCGTTTAGGCTGATAAAATCCCGGCTGACTGCCCTTGCCCTGCACATATGTCCAGAGTGTCATTTGTTCCTTCAGCGCGTTGACCTTGCTGAAAAAGTCACCGCCCAGCAGCTTATAGCCCGTCACGCCGCACGCATCGCGAATCAGCAGCAATCGACGGGATTGCAGCGTCAGCAGCTCTGCCTGATTATCCGGCATCGTGATTTCGCACCGTTCCTGAACCCTCGGGCTGTCCAATGCCCAAATCGGTTTATTCTTTCCCCACAGTCTTTCCTCGTCATCCAGCAGCACCCAGTTGAGCATCAGGGTTTCAAAAAGGTTATCTCCCTGTGCCGCAATCAATCCCAGCTTGCCCAGCCAGCCTGCGCCGGGAGAGGGAAGCCCCTTCTGTTTGGGCTTGGCGGATGTATCGTCATATCCATTCAGATAAATCAGCCACCGCGCCGCCTCCGCATCGGTCAAAACACCTTTCTGCGCACCCGCCCGCATTGAAAACAGTCGTACCTTGTTGCTGCTTTCGGAAATCGCACCGTTTAGCTTGGCAGCTGTAAATTCTGTGCCGCCTGCCGCCTCTTTCACCTGATAAAACGGTCTTTCAGGATGAAACAGGTCAAACCGCTCCTCATACCGCTTCAAATAGGTCAAAACAGGTTCCATAGGAAAGCAGCCGAGCGTCCACAAATCGCCCCAGCGCCTGTATGCGTCAGCCTTCGTTTTCAGCTCACTCGGCTTCCCGTTTTCATCGACCTCTGTGAACACTGAATGAAGCACTGCCAGCATCAATCGCAAAATCGCAATGTCCTGCGTGGGCAGTTCACCCGCCAGATTGCTGAACATATGCGCCTGCGTCAATGCCTCTGTCAGCGATACCTCGTGCACCACGCAATCCGGCGTTGCGACTCGTATCCACGGCTCCTTCAACAGGTTAAACATGGTTTCTGCCATCACGATCCTCCTTTTCGACGCAAAGCCCCTTGCCCTGATCGTATCTCAACGGGATTCCCGCCAGCGTCGCGCATCCGTTTAAATCAAGCAGCAGGAATAATTCGCGGCTCAGGCTTGGCGTTCTCACCCATTCACTCAGCGTGTTTCGTCGAACCTCTTCCAGCTCTTCAATCGCCTTCGTTCCGTTTGAAAAGCTGAAGATTCGCGGCAGTCTGATGCTTTGGCGCAGAATGATCTTCGCCTCTTCTCGGCTCGGCGCATCGGTCGATGCAAGGCTCAGCGTTGCTTCATCCTGTGTGGCAGTATGAATCCGCCCATCCTCACCCGCCTGCAGCACAAGCACCTCAAGGGAAGCCGCACCATCGCGAACCGACGCCTGTGCCTGCTCATCCGTATACAGAAAATCGCGGTCAAGCAATCCATTCAGGCTCTGCATGTCATCTTCTTCATCCCGCAGGGCATCTCTCAGGCATGCCCCGTCCGCATTCTCCCATTGTTTTTCACACTTCCGGTTATATTCTTCATATTCTTCATATAATCCTGTCCATTTCGACAGTGTCACCATGCAATCCGAATCATATGTATCCTGAACAAGTCGAGAAATGTCGTCCGGCAGCCGCATGGCATCCGGCAATAACGCCGCGGTTTTTCTCAGCAGATATGCTCCGTAAACCGCCTTCGCGCCCGGTTCAAGCTCCTGCGTGCCAAGCACAAGGCAGGCAGCATGCTTCACCGGTGACGGGCGATCATGGCGATTGTGTCTGTGCAGTCTGCCCAGCCGCTGCAACAGTAGATCCATCGGGCAAAGATCGCTGACCATTACATCAAAGTCCAAATCTAACGACTGTTCGATCACCTGCGTGCCAACGACAATCAGACCGTTTCTCTGCTTTGACGTGGATGACTTTCCAACCCGCTCCATAATCTGCTTTTCTTTGCGAATTCGATCCGGCATGATAAACTGCGCATGATCCAGCAGCACGTCATATTGCGGAAACGCCGCTTTCAGCCTCTCTGTCATCGCCTGCGCACGTTTCACCGTATTGACAATCACACCGGCACAGCCGCCCTCTGTCAGCCGCTCGCGTAAATACGGGATAATACTGTCCTCTTCTCCGCGCAGAATCTCCACATATGTCTGCCGCGCATCCAGCTTGATGCGTCGGGTACAAACCGTTTCGCCATCCGTCCACGTCAGCAGCGGATAGGCGCGTTCGCCCTCCAGCGCTTCCCGCCCTTCAAACGCCTCCTGCCCCAGATAAGCGCCGACCATTTCGCCGCGCCGTCTGCCCGGCAGGGTCGCCGAAAGCAGAATCACCGGCGTTTGATACGCGCCAAGCCAATTGAGCATCGCGTCCATATAACGGGACATGTAGCGATCATAGGCGTGTACCTCATCGACAACCACAGCCTTGCCCGCCAGCCCCAGATGCTTGAGCATGATGTGTTTTTGACGCAAGGCACCCATCAGCATCTGATCGACCGTGCCGACGACGAAATTCGCAAGCAGCTGCGTCTTTCTCCCCATGAAAAACGCATTGGTCGCGATCCGCCCCGCCTCGTCCTCATCCACCAGCGCACCCGATTCGCTTAACTCGGTGAAACTCTGGTTGAGCGATGCCTTGCCGTGCGCCAGTTCGACGGTCAGCTGACCGTTGCTTCCCGCCGTTTCCTCCTCATCATCCAGCCATGACTGCGGCTCCTGCGCAAACCCCTGAACCCAGCTCATCACGCGTTCAAACATGGCATTGGCGGTCGCCTGCGACGGAAGGAAGAACTCAAGCCCGCTTTCTCCCCTGCGATTCGCCAGAATTTCGCCTGCCATCAGCGCAGCTTCCGTCTTGCCCGCGCCCATCGGTGCTTCCAGTATGAAGATCCCCGGTCTTTCCGCCTCTCCCGCCGCCTGCGTTATTGCCTGCTGAATGACGTTGCTTTGGTCAAACCCAAAGCGTTCCGCACCCAAATCGGCGTATCGCCAGCTGTCATCAGTGTTCCATCTATCCAGAAATTTCAGCTTTTCCATAGCGCGTTCAAGCCGCTCAGGATACAGATTATCATCTATCATGCTGTAATCCTCATCCATCAGCGGGAAAAGAGCAGTGTTACTGCTCAGCCAATCGGCAACAATGAGCAGACCGACGAGCAGCATCTGTGCGGGCTGGGTCATGCTCTGCGGCAACTCCTCTGCGGAATGATACCCCGCATATTCGAGTGCATCATCAAGAATCTC
>URJN01000195.1 GCA_900548125.1 uncultured Eubacteriales bacterium | reverse complement strand
ATGTTTTTATTTGAGATGTGGCGTATTATACTTTGTTTGAACCGAAAAATCAATAGAAAATGCAATTTTCAGATGAAAGAAATTCTAATGGCGCAAAATTCCGAATTATTTTAAGCAAAACGGAAAGAAATCGGCATCAAGCACAGCGTGTGAAATCTTAACGCGAAACAAGCGCGAGGGTTTGAAAGCGGTCACTTAAAAACGGTTGCATCGCGGAAGAAAAGCATGATATAATGGAGAACACAAAAAAATCGAGTGAATTCTGTGCATTGCGGTTATGGCGCATGAAAGGAGAACCGAAGGGCTGCAAAGAACGCCCTTTCCTGCGGATAAAAGCTGAAAAAGAAGGAGGAGCAGCATGAACAAACTGAATGGCAGAAACGAAGAAGACCGCCGCGTCTACGAGCGAAGCGCGAGATTGATTCTTCTTTTGGCACTCCGTGACGTCGTTCCCGGCGCGAAGGTGCGTTTTGAGCATAGCATCGGTCACGGCATCTATATGAATGTCGTGGGCGCGGATGTGACGGCGTCGCTTGTTCGGCGCATCGAAAAGCGCATGCACGAAATCGTAGCGCAGGATATGCCGATAACAAAATCCCGCTGGACGCGCGAGGAAGCGGTCGCTTACTTTAAAGCGCAGGGGCAGGAGGATACCGTGCGCCTGCTTTCCTATCGCCCGTTTGATTTTTTCGATGTATATACCTGCGATGGACTGAGCGAGTATTTTTACGGAAGCATGGTGGAATCCACCAAAGAGGCGGCATCTTTTGCCCTGCGGTTTTATTATCCGGGCATGGTGCTGCTCCTTCCGGGGGAAGATTTGCAGGGTGTGCCCGCGCCGTTTGTCGAGCGTCCCAAGCTGATGCGCACCTACGCAGAAGCCAATGCCTGCTCGCGCATTCTGCAATGCGAAACGGCAGCAGACCTGAATGACATCATCGCCCGCGGGGAGGCGCGCTCGTTCATCCGTGTCAGCGAAGCCATGCAGGAGCGCGCGATTGCGCAGATTGCCGACCGCGTTGCGGCAAACGGCGCGCGCGTTGTCTTTGTCGCGGGCCCCAGTTCGAGCGGAAAGACGACGTTTGCCAATCGCCTGAGTACGCAGCTGCGCGTCATCGGCAAGCATCCGCGCGCCATTTCGCTGGATAATTACTATCGAAACAGGGAGGATATTCCGCTTGGCGCAGACGGAACGCCCGATTTGGAATGCCTCGAATCCATAGACGTACCGCTGTTTAACGACCAGCTGGTCGAGCTTCTGGCAGGCAGAGAGGTCGAGCTGCCGATGTACTCCTTCAAGACCAAGAAAAGGCTGGAAAAGGGGATTCCTCTGCGCGTGGGCGGGGATGAGGTTTTGATTATCGAGGGCATTCACGGATTGAATGATGCGCTCAGCGCGGAAATCCCCAGCGAGTTTAAGTACCGCGTCTATGTCAGCGCACTGACACAGCTCAATCTTGACTGCCATAACCGTATCCGCACAACGGACGTCCGCCTGCTCCGCAGAATGGTTCGGGATCAGCGGACGCGGCATACCGACGTGAGCGCGACGATGGCGATGTGGGACAGCGTTCGCGCCGGCGAGGAAAAGTATATCTTCCCATTTCAGGAAAAGGCGGATGTGATGTTTAATTCTTCGCTGCTCTATGAAATCGCCGTGCTGAAAAAATACGCCTATCCGATGCTCAAGCTCATTGAGAAGGACAGCCCGTATTATGTCCGCTCAAGGCGGCTGGTCAAGTTCCTGAATTATTTCCAGAATTGCGACGCGGAGAGCGAAATTCCGCCGACGTCCATTCTTCGCGAATTTATCGGCGGATGCACGTTTTATGATGAATGACCCGATTGCTTCCTGCGCACAATAGCGTGCAAGGAGGCGAATCAAGTGAAAAAGTGGTTTTTGGCTCTGCTGTGCATGGCTGCGGCGAGCATGGTGATGGCGGGCTGTTCAGCGAAAACGATGAGCGTCAGCCCGACGGCGTCCCCGATGGCGACGAATGTTCCCCCGACAAACAGCCCGATGGCAACGGCGGAGGTGACGGTTGAGCCTTCTCCGGCTGCAACCGCCGGAGCGACGGACATGACGCCCGCGCAGGCAGGCAAGCTCGCCGAGAAAATCGCGCAGGCGGTTCAGCAGATCAGCGAGGTTGAAGAAGCGAAGGTCGTCGTCAACAACGGACGCGCACTGGTCGCGGTGAAATTCGATGCGCAGTACAGCGCGGGACTGGATGACAGGATGAAGCAGCAGATCATTCAGACCGTTCAGAAAGTCGATGATACGCTCAAGGATGTTGAGGTGACCGACGACGATACGCTCTATGGTCAAATCAAGGGATTGGGTGAGCGCGTCGCCAACGTGACCGGACTGGATGAGCTGGCAGACGATTTCGGAGACCTCTGGGATCGCATTGTAGGCAGATAACAAAGCGTAAAAAGCAAATTCCGCGCTGGACACGCGGAATTTTGCTTTTTTGGGGGATGATTTTTTCGATTGGGAAGCTTATACTGGTTATGATGAAGCTCTATCTTAAAATCGCCGCGGGGCGTGAACTGACGAAGAAGAATACAGCAAGGAGATTTTAGATGACCATTCGTGAATATACGGACCCCGATTGGAACGAACTCATGTCTCTTTATGCCGCCGTCGGCTGGACAAATTATACCGATGAGCCGGAGATGCTCCGCGCCGCATACACGCATTCACTCTGCATTTTGGCGGCGTATGAAGATGACCGGCTGCTTGGCGTTGTCCGAGCAGTCGGCGACGGCGCATCGATCGTGTTTATTCAGGATATTCTTGTTTTTCCTAAATATCAGCGGCGCGGTGTCGGAAAAGCGCTTCTGTGCGCCATGATGGAACGCTATCGGACGGTCTATCAGATGGAGCTGTTGACCGACGACACGGAAAAGACCGTCGCGTTTTATGAAGCATTGGGCTTTGTGCGTGTGGAAAAGTGGGGATGCTGTGCATTTGTCAGGGGATGATGAACATGAAAAAAGCAATTGCCTGTCTGCTTGCGCTTGTGCTGTTCCCTGCGGCGGCGAGTGCGTCCAATCCCAAGGAAATCGCCGCTTATCTGGGAGAACGGATTGGAGAGTGGCGGGAAAGCGAAACGGTGGATGCGGGCATCCGTGTGCGTCTGCCGGTTTATGCCGCGCCGAGCAGGGAGGCTTATCGCGGCGCAAACGGAAAGGCAGAGGTCAGCCTGAAAGAGCCGTTTGAGGTTTTGGGGACGATGGCAGACATTTCAGGAAGCGGGGAAATATGGCTGTTGATCGAATACAGCACCCATGCGGGGGAAAACCGTGTGGGCTTTGTGGAAAAGTCGGCACTCGAACCCTTTGCGAGCATCGACGTCGGCGAGATAGACAGCGTGGGCTTGACGATGACGGTTGAGCGGGATGCCGCCGTGACGGATGACCCGCATGGCTCGATGCGCAAAATCACGACGATCAACAAAGGAAGCAAGGTCGGCGTCGTCCGTCGGCTGGATGATACATGGGCATATATCTCGACGGAAATCGACGGGAAAGCGGCGTATGGATTGATGAAGCTGACCGACCTGCGCATGCCCGAAGAAACGAAATCCGAGGCATTTATGCAGCGGCTGGCGGGCGTATGGCTGTTTGCCGGAGGCGGCGGAACGGAAGGCGGCATGATTTTCGGGGCGGACGGAAGCTATGTGGGCTGTGATGCGCTGGATGAAGAAAACGTGCCGACGACCTTGGTTACGCCGATGCAATCCGGCTCGTATGAGGTAATCGAAAACCCCGTCGGCTCTGAACGCGAAAAGCTCTGCGGACGCTATGAGCTGATTCGCCGATTTGCCGATGGCACGATCTGCCGCAACGGAATCGCGTTTTATGAGGAAAACCGGATTCATATCGCATCAGGCGAAAGCGGCGCGTTTTATATTCGCGGAACAGAGGACAATGTACAGGAGAATCCATGATGATTACGCTTGAACTGGATACTGTTGATTTGGCGCAGATTGCGGAAAGCGGACAGTGTTTCCGCATGGCGCCGCTGGAGGATGGGCGTTGGCTTGTGCCGATGGGCAGATGGATGGCGACGGCAAGGCAGAGGGATGCGCGGCGAATCGAGCTGAGCGCGGACGGGGAGGACAGCACCTTTTTGGACGCGGCACGCAGATATTTTGATGCGGATACCGATTACCTGACCGCTATTCACGCCATCGACCCGTCGGATGCGTATCTGAGCGCGGCGGCAGAAGCAGGGCGGGGAATCCGCATTCTGCGTCAACCGCTTTTTGAAACGCTCATCAGCTTTATTGTCAGCCAAAACAACAATATACCGCGCATCCGCACCATCATCGCCAAGCTCTGCGGCGGCGCGGACAAGCCTTTTCCCAAGCCAAAGCAGCTTGCGGCGTGGACGGAGGATGAGCTTCGCGCTATCGGGCTGGGCTATCGTGCGCCGTATGTTCGCGGCGCGGCAGAGCGTTTTGATGAAAGCGAGGAGGCGCGTCTGCTTGAAATGGATTATGAAACCGCCAAAGCGAGCCTGATGGCATATCACGGCGTAGGACCGAAGGTTGCGGACTGCGTCTGTCTGTTTGCG
>URJN01000194.1 GCA_900548125.1 uncultured Eubacteriales bacterium | reverse complement strand
GTTCGCGCTCAAAGCAACGGCTTTCTACCGTTTTTGATTTGAAACTGCCGTACAATCAAAAGGCATTGCTGCAACTGGATTCCATCAGCGGCAACGCCTTTTATTGACTTTACAGCTCCTCCAGCCGATGCTATCCGTTGCAGAAAATCGTTCCTTCCGGCGACAATGTGAAGAGCGTTCTAAACAGAATCTACCTATCGACTTTCTTCCGTAATTTCGATACATTCCTCTTTCCGCAAAGTGTTTATTGGATACATACCGTTTACAGCAAAAGAGTGAACTTGAACATCCTTTCAGATGATCTCGTTCACTCTTTTTATTCGGAGCTGTCTCTTTAGCAGCTCCAACGCATATTAAAACTCGGAAATAATCTCCGTCCAAATCTGGTCGTAGAGCTTCGTTTCATCGCCCAGATAGTTGAATACCTTGCACTTGTCCAGAACCTCCTGCGGCGGATTGTTGACCGGAGAAGCGTTGTACTCGTCCGCGCCGATGATGTCGATTGCCGCGGTATTCGGAATCGCATAGCCGACGTATTCATAGTTCATCGCGGCGATATCTCCGCGGCAGAGGAAGTCGATGAACTTCTCCGCGCCGGAAACATTGCGGGCGTTCGCCGGAATGCAGATGGAGTCAAAGAAGATGTTGCTTCCCTCCTCCGGAATGACGTAATCCAGCTCGTCGCTCTCGCTCATGCAGAACGTCGCATCGCCGCTCCATACCATCGCGACAGCTGCCTCGCCCGCAATCATCTTATCCTTCACTTCATCGACGACATACGCCAGCACCATCGGCTTCTGCTCGATGAGCAGGTTCTTCGCGTCCTCAAGGTCGGCGGGGTCGGTGGAGTTCAGGTCATGACCCGTCATCACCAGCGCAATCGCCAGCGTATCGCGCGGGGAGTTGAGCATCAGCATATCCATCGTGTAGGTCGGATCCATCAGCGTTTCCCAGCTGGTTGGCGCCTCATCCACCATTTCGGTGTTGTACAGAATGCCCATCGTGCCCCAGGTGTACGGCACGGAATACTCGCTGTTCGGGTCGTAGCTTTCATTCATGAAGCGCGGGTCGATGTTGGCGACATTGGGGATATTCTCCCAGTTGACCTTCTGGAGCAGATTCTCCTGAATCATGCGCTCAATCATGTAGTCGCTGGGGATGATGACGTCATAGCTGGAGCCGCCCATGGCGATTTTGGCGTACATATCCTCGTTGGTTTCAAACGTTTCGTAGATGACCTTGATGCCGGTCTCCTGCTCAAAGAGCGTCAGCACTTCCGGCTCAATATAGTCGCCCCAGTTATAGACGCTGATTGTTTCCTGCGCCAGCGCAAACAGCGGGCAGAGAACCAGCGCGAGAGACAGCAGCAGCATAGCGGTTTTCTTCATGGTGGTTATCCTCCTTTTGATGTCCGTTGGTTTTGTTCTTTTCTCAATACGGAATCTTGACCTCATTGAGCTTATTTTGACTGCGTCCATCCTTGTGGAAGTCACGCAGATTCAAGCCAATCAGCAGCACAAACACACAGGCAAAGATGATGGTCGAGAGCGCGTTGATTTTCGGGGAAATGCCGCGCTTTGCCATCGTGTAAATGGTGATGGACAGGTTGCTGACACCCGAACCGGTCGTAAAGAAGCTGACGACAAAATCATCAATCGACATGGTCAGTGCCATAATGAAGCCGGAAAAGACGCCCGGCATGATATCCGGCAGAATGACCTTGAAAAAACCCTGCATCGGCGTCGCGCCCAAATCCTGCGCGGCTTCCGCCAGATTCGGGTCAAGCTGGCGCAGCTTCGGCATCACGCTCAGCACCACATACGGCACGCAGAACGCGACATGCGAGAGCAGCAGCGTCAGATAGCCCAGCTGAATATTCGCCATCGCATACAGGAGCATCAGCGAAACGCCCGTCACGACCTCGGAGTTGAGCATCGGAAGGTTGACGACGCTGAGCAGAGCCTTGCGCGGCGCGCGCTTCATCTGGTAGAGCGCAATCGCGCCGACCGTGCCCAATATCGTTGAAATCACAGCCGCCAGCACGCCGATGGACAGCGTCGTGCCCAGCGCGGACATAATCGCCGCGTCGGAGAACAGCTCCTTATACCATCTCAGGGTGAACCCGCCCCAGCTGGCGCGGGATTTGCTGTCGTTGAAGGAATACAGAATCAGCAAAACAATCGGCGCATAAAGGAACGCCATAATCAGCGCGATGTACGCTTTCTTGAGTTTTTTCATCAGAGAATGCGCACCTCCTTCCGCGGCTCTTCCTCTTTGTCAATGCGCTGAAGCCCGCCCATGAAAGCAAGCACGACCACCATCACCAGCAGGGACAGCGTCGAGCCGAAATGCCAGTCGCTCGATTTGCCGAACTGATTCTGGATGATGTCGCCGATGAGCGGAACCTTGCCGCCGCCCATGAGCTGGCTGATGACAAACGTCGTCACCGCCGGAACAAAAACCATCGTGATGCCTTCCAGCACGCCCGGCAGCGAATACGGCAGCGTCACGCGCAGGAAGCTCTGCACGGGGCTTGCGCCCAAGTCAGCCGCCGCATCCAGCAGGCTGTGATCGGTCTTTTCAATCACGGTGTAAATCGGCATAATCATGAAGGAGAGATAATTGTAGACCATACCGAGGATGACCGCGTTTTCGTTATACAGGAAGATGATTTTCTTGCCCACGCCCATGGAGGTCAGCCAGCTGTCAAACGCGGGAATCGCTTCGCGCAGAGAGGCAATCCAGCTGTTGAGGATGCCCGTGTTTTCCAAAATAGACATCCAGGAATACGTTCTGAGCAGGAAGTTCATCCACATCGGCAGGATGATGAGCATCAGCCAAAGTCCGGGACGCTTGAAACCCTTTCCGCTGAGAATCAACGCAACCGGATAACCCAGCAGCAGGCAGATCACCGTCGTGATCAGCGCAATCTTGAGCGAGCGAAGCAGCAGCTTCAAATAGGTCGGCTCAAGCATACGCTTGAAGTTTTCCAGGGAAACAACCGTCGTTTTCTGCGGACGCTCCGGCGTAACGGTGCCGTCCTCCAGCTGAAAGACAATCTGACCGTTATCGCCTGCGATTTCGGTATACACCGGAGTCTGCTCAACGGTAACGCCGTACCAGACGACCATCACCAGCGGCACGACGATGAACAGCACCGCCCACAGCACAAACGGCACAACCAGTGCTTTATTCTTTTTCATGGCGTCTACCTCATGCGCGCGCGGCATGCCGCTTGAGTATATCCGGCGAGAAATCGCTCTTGTGCATGACCTGAATATCCTCGGGCGCAACCGTCAGCTTGACCTGCGTGCCGACCGGACGGGCATGCGTGGAATGAACGAGCAGCACACTTTCGCCCACGCGGACCTTCATCTCGTAATGCACGCCCTTGAACAGCAGGGACTCCACCACGCCCTGCGGCACACCGGAAATCGGGTCGTTAATCGGCTTGAGCTTGACATCCTCCGGACGCAGGACGATATCGACCTCGGCGTTCTCGCCAAAGCCCGTATCCACGCACGGGAAATCGCATCCGAGGAAACGCACCAGCTTGTCGCGCACCATCGTGCCCGCCATGATATCGCTGTCGCCGATGAAATCCGCGACAAACGCGGACTGCGGCTCATTGTAGATATCCTCCGGCGTACCCAGCTGCAAAATATGTCCGGCACTCATCACGGCGACGCGGTCGCTCATGGTCAGCGCTTCTTCCTGATCGTGGGTCACGAAAATGAACGTGATGCCGCTCTCGCGCTGGATGCGCTTGAGTTCAAGCTGCATCTCGCGGCGGAGCTTCAGATCCAGCGCACCCAGCGGTTCATCCAGCAGCAGGACATCCGGCTTGTTGATGAGCGCGCGGGCAATGGCGACGCGCTGCTGCTGTCCGCCGGAAAGGCTGGAGATGCGACGCTTTTCAAAGCCCGCCAAACCGACCAATGCCAGCATGCGGCTGACTTCCTCTGCGGTCTTTTTCTTGTCCTCCTTGCGCAGGTCAGGACCGAAGGCGACGTTCTGCGCAACATTCAGATGCGGGAAAAGCGCATAACGCTGAAAGACCGTGTTGATGGCACGCTTATACGGCGGCAGGGCGATGATGTTCTGCCCCTTGTAGAGGATCTCGCCGCTGGTCGGCTTCTCAAAGCCGCCGATGCAGCGCAGCAGCGTCGTTTTGCCGCAGCCGGACGGACCCAGCAGCGTCACAAACTCGTTTTCTCCGATGTCAATGCTCACGCCGCCCAGCGCGGTGAAGCCATCCTCAAAGACCACGCGAAGATCCCTGATGGAAAGAATCGTGCGATTATCCATGAAATGTCCTCCTCAAAAATTCGGCGGAGTACAGACCGAAAGCACCGTCGCCGGAGTCTTGCCCGTGTTTTCCAGATAGTGCTGTGATGACGGCTTGAAGGAAAAGCTGTCTCCCTTGCGCACGCGATACGCCTTGCCGCCGAGCATCAGTGTGACCGCGCCGGCAAGCACATGACCGAATTCCTCGCCCATATGCGGCAAATCCGTTTCCGTCCTGCTTCCCGGCTGAAGGGTGACCATAATCGGCTCGATATCCTTCTTCTGTGCGTTGGGAATCAGCCAATGAATCGTCACGCCGTCGTTTTCCTTGATAAAAACATCTTCCTT
>URJN01000193.1 GCA_900548125.1 uncultured Eubacteriales bacterium | reverse complement strand
ATGTTACACTCCTGCCGGAAATGAAATATTCGTTTTTACATCATGCTCGAAGGGTTGACCTGACAGATACAGGCACAACCGACCGGCGGTACGGAAGCAATCTCACTCATTTTGCCGACCGCTTCCGCGCACACCGGCTGATCGACCACCTTGAGCGTGACCTGCCAGCGGCTCTTCCCTTTGATACGCTTAATTGGGCAAGCCATCACGCGCAAAGCAATCACATATTTGCGCAGATAGGTTCGCCGCTCAAAGAACGCTTCCATCAGCCGAAGCGCGGCTTCCGCGGCATGCTGGGCATTCGCCTCATCATCCGCCTCGTAGAGCAGACGCGCAATCAGCGTATAGGGCGGATAGAGTGCCTGGCGGCGGCGGCGCATCTCCGCTTCAAAAAAGGCTCGGTAATCCTGCCGGCTTGCCGCTTCGATGGCATAGTTTTCCGGATCATAGGTTTGCAGATACACTTCGCCCGGGGCATCTGCCCGACCGGCTCTGCCGGCAACCTGCGTGAGCAGCTGGAATGTGCGTTCAGCAGACCGATAGTCGGGAAGTTTGAGCATGGCGTCCGCCGCAACAATACCGACCATCGTTACATTCGGAAAGTCAAGTCCCTTTGCAATCATCTGTGTGCCAATCAGGATTCTCGCATCGCCGCGCCGAAACTGTTCCAGCAGGGTCGCGTGCGCGTCCTTGGTGCGGGTCGTATCGTTATCCATGCGCAAAGTCGAAACATTGGGAAAAATCTTCTTCACTTCTTCTTCCACGCGTTGTGTACCCACGCCGAAATACTTGATATACGGGCTTCCGCATTCCGGACAAACCGTCGGTATGTTTTTCTCCTGCCCGCAATAGTGGCATCTCAGAACATTTTCCACGCTGTGATAGGTCATGGACACGTCGCACTGATCGCAGGTAACGACATAACCACAGTTGCGGCAGGACACGAACGTCGAAAATCCGCGTCGATTCACGAACAGAATCGCCTGCTTGCCTTCCTTCAGGCATCGGCTCAGTCCGTTGACCAGCTCACCGGAAAACACGCTTCGGTTTCCCTTCTTCAGCTCCTCGCGCATATCGACAATATGCACGGTCGGCATGGGGCGATTATGGACGCGGCGCGGCATTTCAAGCAGCGTCAAATCGCCTCGCCCCGCCATGGCGAAGGAACGCATGCTCGGCGTTGCGCTTGCCAGCAGCAGCACAGCGCCTTCCCGGCGGCATCGCTCCTGCGCAAGTTCCCGCGCATCATAGCGCGGCATGCTGTCGGCAATATAGCTCTGCTCATGTTCTTCGTCGATGATG
This sequence comes from uncultured Eubacteriales bacterium, assembly GCA_900548125.1. Classification (GTDB taxonomy): domain Bacteria; phylum Bacillota; class Clostridia; order Christensenellales; family Aristaeellaceae; genus Ventricola. The sequence continues at coordinate 3,338 of URJN01000193.1, read as the reverse complement.
ATGAGTCCGACATGCTCAAGCGGCGCAAAGATAGCGGACCGCGCACCGATTACCACGCGCACATCGCCGCGCCGAATACGCCGCCATTCGTCAAAACGTTCACCCGGCGACAGCCGCGAATGGAGAACCGCCGCATCCTCGCCAAACCGCGACCGAAACCACATGACCATCTGCGGCGTAAGCGCAATTTCCGGAACAAGCACGATTGCCGTCTTGCCCAACTGCGCCGCCTTGCGAACGGCGCGGATAAAGACCTCTGTCTTGCCGCTTCCCGTCACGCCGTAAAGCAGGAAGCTGCCCTGTCCCCGCTCAACTGCCGGAAGCAGCTCGGACAGCACATTTTCCTGCTGGCGGGTCAGCTGGGGATCCTGCTGAGAAAGACGTTCCATTGCGCCGTAGGGACTGCGCAGCTTTTCCCGCTTTTCCAGCTTGACAAAGCCCATCTTCGCAAGCGTATTCACCGCATCGCGGCAGTCGCCTACCGTTTCCCTCAGCGACGGCAAGGGCAGCTCGTGTGAAGGAGCTTGCGCAAGCGCACGAAGCACCTTTGCCCGCTTGGGTGCGCGTGTCTGCGCCGCGATGACCTGACCCAGCACATCCGAATCGACCGTCAGTGCTGCGATTTCCTGCGTCTTTTCATGCACTCGCTGACCGCGCATCTGCGCAGGAACCATCAAACGAAGCGCCATAGCCAGCGTACAGAACGACGTCTTTTGAATATGCTCAGCCAATTCAAGCAGCGAAGGCAAAACCGCCGGATAATCCTCCAGCGTATCGGCAACATCCTTTACGCGCTCAGGCGGCAGGTCGCATTCCTGAACCATTTCCACCACGACGCCCTCCAGCTTCCTCGGTCCGAACGGCACATGCACGCGCATGCCGGGGCAAAGCGTCATGCCCTTGGGTACGCGATAGGTGAATACGCGATCCACATCCTCATGGTTGATATCCACGATCACCTGACAAAACACCCTGCTCCCTCCTTCTTCAATGCATCGTAAACGTCACCCATTATACGCGAACTCCGTCATTCTGACAAGCCTTGCAAACCCTTCGCCGCTGTGATACGATGATGGGCAAAGGAGGAATGTGCATGCAGACCAGCCGTCTGTTTCGGCTTCTCTATATTCTGCTCGAACGCGGGCGCGTTCCTGCCGCCGAGCTTGCCCAGGAGCTGGAGGTTTCCGTCCGAACGGTCTACCGCGATGTGCAAAGTCTGTGCGAAGCGGGCGTCCCGCTCTACGCCGAGCGCGGACGAAACGGCGGCGTCGCCATCCTGCCCTCCTTCAAGCTCAGCCGCTCCATGGTCAGCGGCGCGGAAAAGCGCGATATTCTCGCGTCTCTGCAAGCGATGACGACCGTCGGCGCATCCGAAAAGGCGACGCTCGACAAGCTGCGTGCCGTATTCGGCGGCGAATCCGCGAACTGGGTGCGCATCGACTTTTCCGATTGGAGCGGCGAGGGCGGGGCGATGATTGCCACGCTGAAAGACGCTATCCTCAGCCGCAGGCCGCTTGGTTTTGATTATTATAATACCGCCGGAATGTGTGCGCCGCGCAGAGTCTGTCCCATTCGGCTTTGGTTCAAATCCAGCGCATGGTATCTGCTCGCCTACTGCATGGACAGGCACGCCGTGCGCACATTCAAGCTGACGCGCATCAAGCGGCTCGCCATCCTGTCCGGCGCTTTTCCGCCGGAAGCACTCGGCGCACTCGATACCGAGCCGGAGGATATTCAGCCCAATATATCGCCGCTTTCTTTTACAATGAAGGTCGATGGCTGCATGGCGTTTCGCGTCTACGACGACTTTGAAGAATCGCAGGTTGCGCGGACAGAATCCGGCGATTTTCTCGTCAACGCCGCATTTATCCCCAATGAATGGCTGATTTCCTTCATCCTAAGCTATGGCGAACACGCGCAGGTGCTCGACCCGCCATCCCTTCGGCTCGACGTCGAAAACGCGATTCAAAATATCGCCGTACGCTATAAAACATGACATGCAGTTGTCAGGTTTTCCATGATATCCTTGGCTCAATTCAAATACAAGGAGGAACTTTTCCATGAAAAACACTGCAAACGCGCCCATCTGCCAAAGCTGCGGCATGCCGATGACCCAGACCGACCAATTCGGCAGGCACGCCGATGGCACAGCAAACGCGGACTACTGCATCTACTGCTGCCCCGACGGTGAAGAAGCAATGACCGGTACGCTCGATGAGATGATTGATTTCTGCGTTCCGATTGAGGTCAGGCTCGGGCTTTTTCCGAACGAACCTGCCGCACGCAAGGCACTGAGCGAATATCTGCCGACGCTCAAACGCTGGAAGAAGTGAGCTTCTTCTCCGCCCACGTTCTCGCCGTCTTAACAGCGGTCGGCATGGGCAGAGCGGCAAGCTCATGGGCATCCACCCAGCGTCCATCCGGAACCTTTGTGCAGGCTTCGGCAATCAGGGCGTGTATCTCCATCTCCCAAATCAGATGGGTAAACACATGCCGTGCATGCCCCAGACGCTCATCATAGGCAGCGGATATGCCCAGCTTTTCCAGCTCTGCGCACATTTGCGCGGGCGTCAGTTCACCCGCCGCATCCGGAAATACGGACAGCCCGCCGAGCAGCTTTTCCCGTCTGACGACAGTCAGCACGCGGTTTTCGCAAAACACCAGCATGACGCAGTGCGTTTCGACGCGCTGCGCCTTTTTCTTGGGCTTGACCGGAAGCTCAGAAACGATGCCCTGCGCATAGCCTTTGCAGCCCGCGCGAACCGGACAGAGCAGGCAGGCGGGGCTTTTCGGCGTACACATCACCGCGCCCATCTCCATCATGGCGTTGGCAAACGCGCCGGGGCGATCTGGCGGAACAAGCGTCTGCGCCTGCTGCTGTATGCGTTTGCGGGCGGCAGGCGAACCCATTTCATCCCGAATGGCAAAATACCGACAGATTACGCGCTCGACATTGCCATCCACGGCGGGAACAGGAATGCCGAAGGCGATTGCCGCAATCGCTCCGCTCGTATAATCCCCGATGCCGGGAAGCGCACGCAGCTGCTCCACATCGGCGGGCAGCACCCCGCCATGCCGACTGACGATAATCTGCGCCGCCTTTTGAAGCGAACGCGCACGGCTGTAATACCCCAGCCCCTCCCAGAGCTTGAGCAATTCCTCCTGCGGCGCGGACGCCAGCGCATGCACGTCGGGATAATGCGAAAGGAAGCGTTCATAATAAGGAATGACCGTTTCCGCGCGCGTCTGCTGGAGCATAATTTCCGATACCCAGATTGAATAAGCATCCTTCGTCCTGCGCCAAGGCAGGTCGCGATGCCCCGAATCATACCAATTTA
>URJN01000192.1 GCA_900548125.1 uncultured Eubacteriales bacterium | reverse complement strand
GGTATCGCGGTCGATACGCGAGATAGGCACCTCAGGGAACAGCGGCGCCAGGGCCTGCTCCAGCTGCTCGGTGCCGACCACCAAGATTGTTTCTCTGGATGATTTGATCGGCAGCCTGTCCGGCGGCAACCAGCAGAAGGTTGTCATCGCGCGCTCGCTTTCCACGTCACCGAAGGTCGTCATCCTCGATGAGCCGACCCGCGGCATCGACGCGGCTGCGCGCAGCGACGTATACAACATCATCCGTAAGCTCAAGGATGCGGGCGTGGCAGTCATCATGGTTTCTTCCGATATGGAAGAAGTCGTCGAGCTTGCCGACCGCGCCATTACGGTTTTCCAGGGACGCATCAATGGCGAATTCAGCCGGGATGAGATTACGCAGGATGCTCTGACCAGCGCCTCCTTCGGCATCGCGCATGAGAGGAAGGTGTGAGGAAAATGAAAAACCTGTTTAAAGCCCGGTGGATGACCAGCCTGATTTTCCTGATTCTGCTGTTCGCAATCACCGGTATCGCAGCCCCCGGATTCCTGACGTATGACAACATCATCACCTGTTTTAACACGGCGACGATGTATACGCTGCTGGCGGTCGGCATTGCGTTCGTCATCATGACGGGCGAGATTGACGTTTCCATCGGCGCAACCCTCGGCTTGACCGCCGGTATGACGGGTCTGATTGCCCAGCAGGGCGGAAGCATCCCGAAGATGCTGCTGCTGTGCCTGGTGACGGGCGCGGTCATCGGTCTGGTCAACGGCGTCGGCGTTTCGTATTTCGGCGTGCCGTCGCTGATTTTCACCCTCGGTACGAACAGCGTGGTTCGCGGCTTGATTTACATCATGTCCGGCGGACGCACGATTGAAAACTTCGGCGGCGCGATTTCCAGCTATGGCAACAAGACCGTGTTCGCGGGCATTACGCTCTACTACGCGATTGCCATCGTGCTGGTTGCGATTTCGCATCTGGTGCTGACGAAGACCCGAAAGGGCAAGTATTTCATCGCGGTCGGCGATAACGCGGGCGGCGCAAATCTGGTCGGTATTTCCGTGCTGGGCACGAAGATTCTGGCGTATGTGCTTTGCGGTCTGTTCGCGGGTCTGGGCGGCTTCGTTTTCGCTTCCAAATATGGCCAGGTCATGACGGTTGCCGGCAACGGCTACGAAATGACGGCGATTGCGGCGTGCGTTCTGGGAGGCATTTCGCTCTCCGGCGGCTTGGGCAACGTGGTCGGCGCGGCGATCGGCGCGGTCATCATGTCCTCGATTGGCAGACTGTTGGTCTTTATCGGTCTGCCGTCTACCTACAACAACACCATTACCGGCACGATGCTGATTGTGATCGTCGTCATTGATGCGCTGGCACAGCGTCGTTCCATCGAAATGACTCGCAGAAAGCGCCTTCTGTCCAGAACGGCGGATCAAGAGGGAGGCGCGAAGGAATGAAGAACCTGCTGAAAAAGGTTTTTAAGCACTGGGAAATGTTTCTGGTGATTTTCCTGATTCTGGAATTTGTGGTGTTCGGAGCGGCTAACCCGAAGTTCCTGCGTCCGCAGTCCATCATGAACAGCATCGTGAACTACATCAGCGTCTGCATCATTTCGCTGTTCGTCACGATGGTCATGATTACCGGCGGCATTGATATTCAGGCACCTGCCATTATCGGCTTGAGCAGTATTATCATCGGCGTGCTTTGGAGCGACGCGGGGATGAACATCTGGGCGGCTGTGGCGATTGCCGTGGTCGTTGCCGCGCTGTGCGGCGCGCTCTCCGGCTTCTTCGTTGCCTACTGCGGCGTTCAGCCGATGGTCGTCACCCTCGGCGGCAGCTTCCTGTATTCCGGCATTGCGCTGATGGTTTCCGGTATGTCCGCGACTCCGGCGTATCAGGGCATCGGCGGCTTCCCGGCGAAGAACGAAGCGGGCAAGTTTGTTGACTTCCGCTTCCTCGGCAAGGGCAATATTTGCGGCATCCCGACGCAGATCGTCATCTATATCGTGCTGATTCTGCTGTGCATGTGGATTCTTCACCGCACCAAATACGGCGAGCGTCTGTTCCTGATTGGCGTAAACCCGCAGGCGGCGGAGTATTCCGGCATCAACACCCGTGCGACCATCATGAGCACGTACGTTCTCTCGGCTGTGAGCGCCGCGATTGCGGGCACGCTGCTGACGGCGAACGTCAACTCTGCCAAATATGACCTCGGCTCCGGCTATACGCTTGCCATCATCACCGCTGTCGTGCTTGGCGGTACGCTGAACACGGGCGGCAAGGGCAGCATCATCGGCACGGTGCTGGCGTCGCTGATTATCTGCATTCTGCGCTACGGTCTGCCGCTCTGCTTCGGCGTGAGCACGCAGAACCTCGATCTGCCGATTGGTCTGATTCTGGTCGTGGTCGTTCTGGGTCGCGAAATCGCCGGTCAGCACATGCTCTCTCACCTGTTTAAAGGCAGGAAAAAGAGCTGAAGTTATCGAATTTCAGGGGACGCAGTCGAGCATCCCTTGAGATAAATAAAAAAACGTAGGAGGAACCCAATCATGAAAAAGATCCTGTCTATGATCCTCGTGCTGTGCATGGCTCTGACGCTGTGCTCCGCGGCTTTTGCTGAGGGCAAGAGTCCGGTTGACGGCATGACCGTTGCCTTCATCCCGAAGGTATCCGGCAACTCGTTCTTCGAGGCTGCGAACGACGGCGCCCAGAAGTACGCTGAGAAGTGGGGTCTGAAAGTTGACTACATCGGCGCACCGACCGCTGACGTGACCACCCAGCTGGAACTGATCCAGCAGGCGATTGACAAGGGTGTGGACGCGATCTGCATCTCTTCCGTTGACGCGACCGGTCTGGACGAGAAGCTTCAGGAAGCTCAGGACGCTGGCATCTACGTCAGCACTTGGGACTCTGACGTCTCCCCGAACGCCCGTGCGCTGATGGTTTCTCAGGGCACCGCGAGCGTCCTTGGACCGATGCTGGTTGAAATGGCTGTTGACTCCCTGAAGGAGCGCGGCGTGGACGTGAACGGCGAAGTCAAGTACGTCTGGCACTTCTCCAACCCGTCCGTTTCCGACCAGAACTCTTGGTACGTTGCCGGCGACGAGTACATCAAGGAAAAGTATCCGTCTTGGGTTGCGGTCAATGAGCCGTACTACTCCAACCAGGATCCGGCTCAGTCCGTCAGCGTTGGCGAGTCCATCCTCGACGCGTATGCTGATGTTGACGTCATCATCTGCAACGACTCCACCGCTCTGCCGGGACAGTGCAAGGCTGCTGAGAACAAGGGTCTGACCGCGAAGGATATCACCATCACCGGTTTCTGCACCCCGTCCGGCATGACCTCTTACCTCGAGAACGGCATCTGCACCCGCTGGGGTCTGTGGGATTGCGGCATTCAGGGCGCCATGGGCTGCTATCTGGCTGCTTACATCTCCGCTGGCAACACCGTGAAGGTCGGCGACAAGATCGACATTCCGGAAATCGGCACGGTTGAAGTCCTTGCTAACGATGCTCTGGTCGCCGGTCAGGAGACCGCGGCTGAGAACAACGGCGTCGTGCTTCTGCCGGAGCGCGTTGTATTCACCGCTGAGAACGTTGCGGACTACAACTTCTAATTTCCCAAGGCATTTCAAGGAGGAACCCTTCGGGGCTCCTCCCTTTGTGGTGAAAGCTGCGGCGTGACGCGGCGTTTGCCTCTGTAAGAAGCATACAAATGGACCGTTTTCAGAAAGGAAGATTGATTCCAATGGCAGATAAGGACGGACTGAAGGTCGCGAAGGATTATCATACGGATGTTCCGTTTGGCAATCAGGGCAGCTTCCATGTGAAGGGCGCGAATAACACGGATTGGGGCATGAAGCGCCACCTTTCCAATATCTTTGACCCGGTCAGCGGCAACACGGTGATGTTTGCGTTTGACCATGGCTATTTCATGGGCTCCACGGCTGGTCTTGAGCGTCTGGATCTGGTGATCCCGAAGCTCCAGGAGCAGGTGGATGTGTTCATGGGTACGCGCGGCGCGATTCGCACCTGCGTTTCCCCGACCTTTAAGAAGGGCATCGCTCTGCGCGTGACCAGCGGTTCTTCGATGATCAACGACGACCTGAGCCATGAGTGCCTGGCGGTTGACGTAGAAGACGCGATTCGCATGAACGCGGACTGCATGGCTGTTCAGACCTTCATCGGTGCGGACGGTCAGCTCTCCTCGATTGAGAACCTGAGCCGCTGCATCAATGCTGGCATGCGTTACAGCATCCCGACGTTGGGCGTTGTGGCTGTCGGCAAGGACATGGAGCGCACGGATCGCTTCTTCAAGCTGGCGACCCGTATCGTAGCGGAGATGGGCGTGCAGCTCGTCAAGACCTACTACTGCGATAACTTTGAAGAAGTCGTCGCGGCGTGCCCGGTTCCGATCGTTGTCGCGGGCGGCAAGAAGCTGCCGGAGGACGAGGCGCTGACGCTGGCGTATCGCTCCATTCAGGGCGGCGCACGCGGTCTGGATATGGGACGCAACATCTTCCAGAGCAACCATCCGGTCGAGATGGCGAAGGCTATTCGCATGATCGTACACCAGAAGGCGACCGACAAGGAAGCATACGAGTTCTATACCGACGCGATTCACACCAAGTAATTGCGAAAAAGGAGGCTGCAAAGCATGCT
>URJN01000191.1 GCA_900548125.1 uncultured Eubacteriales bacterium | reverse complement strand
CCTGTTCCAGCGACTGTTTTTCCTTCATCACTTTTTCCATCAGCTGCGCGACCAGATGGGGTAAAAATCCTGCACCTGCTCGGGCTGATGGTTGATATCCCGCAGGTATTCCGCCAGCTCGATGGCGGCGGACAAGTCGCTGCCCGGATGACTGGAAATCAGGTAAGGCACAAGGTACTGTTCTTTGCCCAGTTCCTGATTGATGCGCTTATATTTTTCACAAAACGCATCGTATACGTCACGCCCGGGCTTGCCCATGACGGCAAGAACCTTCGGACTGACATGCTCCGGCGCAACCTTGAGCTGACCGCTGACATGGTACTGGCAAAGCTCGCGCAGGAAAGCGTCGGATTTATCCGCCATGATATAGTCATAGCGCAGACCGGAACGCACGAAAACCTTTTTAACCTTCGGCAGAGAACGGATTTCACGCAGCAGCTTGATGTAATCCGTATGATCGACGACCATATTCGGACAGGGCTTCGGAAACAGACACTGACGTCCGGCACAGGTGCCGAACTTGAGCTGCTTGTCGCATGCGGCACGGCGGAAGTTTGCGGTCGGACCGCCTACATCGTGAATATAGCCCTTGAAGTTGGGCATCTGCGTGATGGCTTTTGCTTCTTCAAGAACGGATTCATGGCTTCGCGTGGTGACGATTCGCCCCTGCAAAAAGGTGATGGCGCAGAAGGAGCAGGAGCCGAAACAGCCGCGGGTGTGGGCGATGGAAAACTGCACTTCTTCGATAGCGGGTACGCCGCCGAGCGCGTCATAATCCGGATGCCATGTGCGCTGATACGGAAGCGTATAGGAATGATCCAGCTCGTCGCGGTTCAGAGGCATATCCGGAATGGTTTGGACGAGATAGGCGTCGCCATGCCGCTGGCTGATGGCGTGACCGCGAATGGGATCCTGCTCGTTATACTGAACAAGGAATGCCTCGCCGTATTTCTTTTTGCTCTTTACGCAGTCCTCGAAAGACGGAATTTCGATGCTTCCGCGCATCGGGGCGGGAGAGAGGAAACAGACGCCGCGCATTTTAGCGCATTCCCAGGCTGGCGCGCCGCGGCTCATCCAATCCGCGGTGACGAGAATCGAACGCTCGCCCATGCCGAACATCAGCAAATCCGCACTGCTGTCCACAAGGATGCTCGGACGAACGGCATCGTCCCAGTAGTCATAATGCGCGAAACGGCGCAGAGAGGCTTCAACGCCGCCGATGGCAATCGGAATATCGCCATAGGCTTCTCGAATCAAATGGCAGTAGACGTTGACTGCGCGATCCGGACGCTTTGCCGCCTTTCCGCCGGGCGTATAGACATCCGACGAGCGGCGGCGTTTGGCGGCGGTATAATGATTGACCATACTGTCAATAACGCCGGAGGAAACGAGAAAACCGTAGTTCGGACGTCCGAAACGTTTAAAATCGTTCGCATTTTTCCATTGAGGCTGAGCGAGCACGGCAACGCGATAACCTGCGGCTTCCAACGTGCGGACGATGACCGCCGCGCCGAAGGACGGGTGATCGACATATGCGTCACCGCTGACATAGACAAAATCCGGTGCATCCCAACCGCGCTGACGCATGTCCGCAACGGTTGTGGGAGGAAAAAGAAGGCGATCTGCCATGTGTGCAACTCCTTTATTTCTAAAAAGGCATAAATCAAACAGAATATCATGTGTATCATACCACAGCTTGCGCCAAAAAGAAAGTGACAATCCGCCAGCAGGTGTATTATAATGAACAGAGTTCTGCGAAGGAGGGATACATGTGAACATCGGGTTATCGACCGCGGCGTTTTATGGTCGATGGGAAACAGAAGAAGCTGCGGAGCATCTTTCTGACTACGGCGCGGCATGCTCAGAGGTTTTTTTGCAGACGCGGGGAGAAATGACGGCTGGTTTTGCGGCAGATGTCCGCAAAAGGCTGAACGGTATTCCCTGTACGAGCATGCATCCCAAAGGAACGTTGTTTGAAAATGAGCTGTTCGGACGCTCGCCTAGACAACGGGCGGAGGGCTGGGATGCGTTTCAGCACGCGCTGGACGCGGCTGCTGAGTTAGGCGTGGCATATTACGTTTATCACGGCTGGCATTCATCGGCGGGAAACAAAATACCGTTTGATGCACAGCGAAATGCCGATGTTGTCGGGGAGATGCAGCTGAGGGCGGCACAGCGGGGCATCCGAATCGCATGGGAAAACGTATCGTGGTGTCAGCTGACGACGCCGGAACGTGTCATTGAAATGAAAAAATGGCTTCCGGATATCGGTTTTACGCTGGATATCAAACAGGCGATGCGCGCGGGGTGTGAACCGGCTGAGTTTATCGGCACAATGGGCAGTCAGTTGGTCAATGTCCATATTTGCGATTGGCATGAAAATGGCGCACTTTGTCTGCCCGGCGAAGGGAATTTTGATTTTGATGCGTTTATGCTCGCGTTGAAACGGGAAGGATACGACGGACCGATAATCGTCGAGCCGTATCTGGCGTTGATTCATAGCGACGAAAAACTCAGGCAGTCGCTGAGAAAAATGGAAGCGGCAGAACAAATGGCTGATAAAATCTTGACGGCATGGATTGACGAAAACGCAAAGGCGGAGTAAAATGTTGGCAGAAGCGAATCGAATATTACCGAAGGGATGAGAAAACATGGAACAGAATATTCGTCTTGATGTGAACCACATGATGGCGGACATGCTCGGCAGTGAGTATGGCGTAACGCAGGAGCAGCTCGCGGCGATGAAGGATGCGGCTGTTAAAGCTCAGCACAATGTTGAAGCGAACCGCGGCACGGGCTGGCTGGGCTGGATGAATCTGCCCTACAATCAGGAAGAAATCGTAGCGCAGATTGAGAAGGTTGCGGAGCATGTGCGCAAGACGTTCAAATACTTTGTCGTGCTGGGTATCGGCGGAAGCGCGCTGGGTCCCATCGCGGTGCATCAGGCTTTGAACCATCTGCATTACAATGAACTGCCGGACAGCAAGCGTCCGGGTCCGAAGTTCTATGTGGAGGACAATATTGATCCGGAGCGCATGGCTGCGCTGCTGGATGTGATTGAGCTGGACAAGGCATGCTTCTGCATCATCAGCAAATCTGGCGGAACTGCCGAAACGATGAGCCAGTATCTGATTGTGACCGAAGCACTCAAGGCGCAGGTTGGCGATGAGTGGGCGAAGCATGTCATCGCCGTGACCGATCACGAGAAGGGCAACCTCATCAAGCTGGCGAAGGAAAATGGTTTTGAAACGTTCTATATTCCCGACGGCGTAGGCGGACGTTTCTCCGAAATGTGCCCGGTCGGTCTTGTTCCGGCTGCCTGCTGCGGCATTGATATCCGTGCGATGCTTGCCGGTGCCGCCGCGATGGATGAACGCTGTAAGACGGACGATATGATGAAGAATCCGGCACTGCTGGAGGCTGTTCTCCAGTATATCGCCTGTGAGCAGATGGGACGCAACGTACAGGTCATGATGCCGTACGCGGATTCCCTCAAGTATATGGCTGACTGGTTCTGCCAGCTCTGGGCAGAGTCGCTGGGCAAGAATAAGCACCGTGACGGCAGCGACTGCCACGCGGGGCAGACTCCTGCGAAGGCACTGGGCGTTACCGATCAGCACAGTCAGCTTCAGCTTTACAACGAGGGACCGTTTGATAAGGTCATCACGTTTATTAAGGTTGAGAATTTCCGTTGCGAAACGAAGATTCCGAAGGGCTGCGAGGAGTTCAAGGATGTTGCGTTCTTGGGCGGCATGACGCATAACACGCTGATTGAGGCGGAGCGTCAGGGCACGGAGTATGCGCTGTATGTCAACCGCCGCATGAATCAGACGATTATCATGCCGGAAGTCAATGCGTATACGCTGGGTCAGCTGATGTTCCTGTTGGAGATGACGACAGCCTATGAAGGCGAACTGCTCAATATTGATGCGTTTAATCAGCCGGGTGTAGAAACCAGCAAGCGTGCGACCTACGCGATTCTGGGCAATACGGATGCGAAGTATGACGCTGCTCGTCAGGAAATGACGGGTCGTCCCGCTTTCAAGCCGGAGTATATTCTCTAAAATGCGCGGGGTCGGAGAGGTTCGACCCCGTTTTCTATTGAAAAGGAGAGATAAAAATGAGCAAGATTGATACCGTCCGTGCGGCGATGATGCAGGCCATGAAGGATAAGAACAAGGAGCGCAAGGATGCTCTGTCTCTGTTGCTGGCTGCACTTAAGAGCAAGCAGATTGATAAGCGCGCCGATTTAACTGAAGAAGAGGAGAACGCGGTCATTTTCCGCGAAATCAAGCAGGCACAGGAAACGGTGGACACCACACCTGCCGACCGTACGCAGATTGTCGAGGAAGCGAAACTGCGCATTCAGGTATACAGTGAATTTGTTCCGAAGCTGATGGATGAGAAAGAAATCCGCAAAGTCATTACGGAAGTGCTTGCCGAGTTGCAGATTGAAGCACCGACTGCTAAGGATAAAGGACGCATCATGAAGACGCTGATGCCGCGTGTTAAAGGAAAGGCGGACGGCGGATTGGTGAATCAGGTGTTGAGCAGTTTCTTCGCGTAAGCAGGAAGAAAACATGCGCATTTTTTCCACTGAGTGTACTGCAAAAAAGCAGATTGAGTCAGTCTGTGTCCCTTTCTAAGCACTAAGCTAGCAAAATGTTGAGGATTT
>URJN01000190.1 GCA_900548125.1 uncultured Eubacteriales bacterium | reverse complement strand
CCCCCCGAGGGGGAGAATAGCCTTTTGTCTACAGTCTGCCCGTCCTGATTTCAAGGCGGGTAAATGCGGTGCAGAAGAACGTTTTGGGGGAGCAGCCCCAGCTCCGGCAGGGGACTTTGTTCCTTGCGCGCTTTTTCCTCTATCGCTTTGCCATGCAGAAAATACATTCTCTTTAAGCCGCCGCGAAGCGAAAAACGGGATGCGTCGCTTTCTTATTCTTCGTCCTCTCCGCCGAGCAGCGGCAGGTCGTCCATGTTCTCCTCGTCGGGCGCATTGTCCTCATCGTTTTCTTCCGTTACGGCAGGCGCGTTTTTGCCCATCAGCTCCGCGCGGACGAGCTTGTCGATTTCCGCCGCAATCTCCGGATTCTCCTTGAGATACTTGCGCGTGTTCTCGCGTCCCTGCCCGATGCGCTGATCCCCGTAAGAGAACCACGCGCCGGATTTATGGATGATATCCAGCGCAACCGCATTGTCAAGCAGGCTGCCTTCCTTGCTGATGCCCTCGCCGTAGAGGATATCGAACTCCGCCGTGCGGAAGGGCGGCGCGACCTTGTTCTTGACGATTTTCGCCTTCGTGCGGTTGCCCACGACGGTCGAGCCGTCCTTGAGCTGCTCGCCGCGGCGGATGTCGATGCGCACGGACGCATAGAATTTCAGAGCGCGTCCGCCCGGCGTCGTTTCCGGATTGCCGTACATCACGCCGACCTTCTCGCGCAGCTGGTTGATGAAAATGCAGGTCGAGTTGGTCTTGTTGACAATGCCGGTCAGCTTGCGCAGAGCCTGACTCATCAGACGCGCTTGAAGTCCGACGAAGGAATCGCCCATCTCGCCGTCGATTTCCGCCTTCGGCACGAGTGCCGCAACCGAGTCGATGACGACGATATCAATCGCGCCGGAGCGCACGAGTGCTTCGCAGATTTCCAACGCCTGCTCGCCGGTATCCGGCTGAGAAACGTAGAGCTGATCCACATCCACGCCCAGCTTGCGGGCATAGACCGGATCGAGCGCGTGTTCCGCGTCGATAAACGCCGCAACGCCGCCCATCTTCTGCGCCTCCGCGACGACGTGCAGCGCGACGGTCGTCTTACCGGAGGATTCCGGTCCATAGATTTCAATGACACGTCCGCGCGGCAGACCGCCGACGCCCAGCGCCATATCCAGATCCAGACAGCCGGTCGGGATCACCTCGATATCGCGGACAGCACGTTCGCCCATGCGAATGATTGCGCCCTTGCCGAACTGCTTTTCGATGCCCGCCAGCGCAATATCCAATGCACGCTTCTTCTCGTTGCCGTCGTCCGACGCGACAGGCGCGTTCTTAGCCGCTTTCTTGCTCTTATCGGTTGCCATATGCTCCTCCTCTTATTCCCTGAGCGCCGCCCGGCGCACCATGTCCAACGCCTTGAGCGTCGCCAATCTGCGAACCCGTCCGCGTCCGCCGCCCAGATTCAGCTTTTCAACCTGCACGCCGAATTTATCCGCGCAGGCGACGTAGACCAGCCCAACGGGCTTCTCCTTCGTTCCGCCGCCCGGGCCTGCGATGCCGGTCGTCGCCACGGCGATATCCGCGCCGCTCTTTTCCCTCAGCCCGCAAGCCATTTCCCGCGCCGTCTGCTCGCTGACCGCGCCGTATGCCTCCAGCGTTTCGGGCTTCACGCCGCAATACTTGACCTTTGCTTCATTCGCGTAGGTCACATGCGCCTCGTTCAACGCCGCGGAAATGCCCGGATAATCTACAAAGCTCGCGGCAACCATGCCGCCGGTGCAGCTTTCCGCCGTCGCGACGGTCAAATGCCGCTCCACCAGCGCACGCCCCGCCGCTTCCTGCATAGAGCCTTCGCTCGTCGGGGTCACGTCATATACGCAGTCGCCCAGCACCGCGCAAATACTGTCCACGACCGGCTCAACCTGTGCAAGGGCTTCCTGCTCGTCCCTGCCCCGTGCGGTCACGCGGAGCTGGCATTCGCCCAGTGAGCAATACGGCGCAGCCGTCACGCCCTCGCCGTTTTCAATCCACTTTGCGCAAAGCTGCGCAACCTGCGATTCGCCCATGCCGTAAATCCGGATGAACCGCGACGCGATGCAGCCGCCCGTCTTCTGCGCCAGCCTGCCGTAAACCTGCTTGGCGAACATATCCGCCATCTCGTGCGGCGGGCCCGGCAATTGAACGACGATCTTCCCGTCCTTCTCGATCATGCAGCCGGGTGCCGTTCCGCAGTCGTTGGGCAGAATGATGCAGCCCCTGGCGAACATCGCCTGCTTGCGGTTGTTTATCGGGCATATGCGCCCGACCTTGACGAAATACGCCTGAATCGCGTCCCAGCTCGCCTGATCGAACTCCATCTCCAGACCGAGCAGCTCGGCGGCGATTTCCTTGCTCAAATCATCCTGCGTCGGTCCCAGCCCGCCGGTCGTGATGACCAAATCGCTTCTGGAAAGCGCGAGCGCAAGCGCCTCGCGCATCCTCTGCGGGTTGTCGCCGACCACCTGATGATGGTAGACGTCGATGCCCAAACTCTGCAATTCACGCGAGAGCGTCTGCGCATCGCTGTTGGCAATCTGCCCCATCAGCAGCTCCGTGCCGATGGCAACAATTTCTGCAATCATTTTGCTCCACCCAGAACCGAACGGTTCTGCCAAACGTATTCACACATCGAGTACAGCGTCATCACCGACGCGGCAATCGTCAGCAACGCGGGCAGAAGCCCCTCGCCCGTGATCGTCAGCACGACCACCAGCATCATTTGCAGCACGGTCTTGATCTTGCCGCTCATGCCCGCCGCAATGACGTGTCCCTGCTCCACGGCGCACAGCCGCAGACCGGAGACGACAAACTCGCGCGCGATGAAGATGATGCAGGCCGTCACGTTCAGCCGTCCGATGGCCGTCAGCATGATAAACGCCGTGTGCGTCAGCAGCTTGTCGGCAATCGGGTCCATGAATTTGCCAAAGTTGGTAATCAGGTTGCGCGAACGCGCAATGTAGCCGTCCAGCAGATCCGTCAGCGAAGCCAGCGTAAACACCAGCAGCGGCCAAATCTGCATCGACTTGTCGTTGTCAAAGAACCACAGCAGCACCAAATACAGCGGCACCATCACAATGCGCATCAGCGTCAGCTTGTTGGGCAGATTCAGCTCTTTCAGCGCCTGCCTCGCCTGTTTCAGCGCACTCAAAAACTCTTTCATACGCGCTCTCCCATCAGGTCATAGGCTTTTGCGCCCGTGATTTTCACATTCACAAACGTGCCGATTTCGCACGGCTCCTCCGAATTGAAGAAGATGTTTCCGTCCGTTTCCGGTGCTTCAAACTCACTGCGCCCCACATAGCGGCTTCCGCGCTTCTTTTCGACCAGAACGCGGCAGGTCGTGCCCACACGCGCCTTGTTCTGTGCCAGAGAAATGCCATGCTGGAGCGTCATCAGCCTGTCATAGCGTTCCTGCTTGACCTCTTCGGGAACCTGATTCGGCATATCCGCCGCGCGCGTGCCGTCCTCCGGACAGAACATGAACGCGCCCATGCGGTCGAACTTCGTTTCCGCAACGAAATCCATCAGCTCTCCAAAATCCTCATCCGTTTCGCCCGGGAAGCCGACCATCAGCGTCGTGCGCAGCATCATGCCGCGCTCCTTGAACATCCGGCAGACCTTGCGGATGTGCGCGCTGGTGTCCGTGCGGTTCATATCGGTCAGAATATGCTGGCTGATATGCTGCATCGGCAGGTCGAGATAATCGCAGACGTTCGGCAGACGCTTCATCGTATCGAGCAGCCGCTCGTCCACGCGCTCCGGATAGCAGTACAGCGCACGCAGCCATTCCACGCCTTCGATGGCGGCGATTTCCTCGATGAGCTGGGGCAGCTGGCTCTCCTCACCGCCGTCCGTGCCGTAGCGGGTCGTGTCCTGCGCAATCAGCGTGAACTCGCGAACGCCCTGCGCCGCCAGCGTTCTGACCTCGGAGAGAATATCCGCCTTCGGACGGCTGCGGTAGCCGCCGCGAATCATCGGAATCGCGCAGTACGAACACCAGTTGTCGCATCCCTCGCCGATGCGGATATACGCGCTGTATTTCGGCGTCGTCAGCACGCGTCCAAACTCGTGGAACTGCCCGTCGTCGTCGGTATACACCGGACGGCCGCCCTTTCCGGCTTCCTGAAGTGCCTGTTCGAGCTTTTGATAATCGTTGACGCCCATGATGACGTCAACCTCCGGCATCTCCTCGCGGATGGCTTCCGGATAACGCTGCGCAAAGCAGCCCGTCGCCACCAGCAGTCGGCAGCAGCCGGTCTGCTTGTAGCCCGCCATTTCAAACAGCGTCGAAATGGCTTCTTCCTTTGCGGACTGAATGAATCCGCAGGTATTGACGATGATGATTTCCGCGCGGGACGGATCGGAAACGACCTGATAGCCATGCTCCTTGAGCACCGCAAGCATCTGCTCGGAATCGACGCGGTTTTTGCTGCATCCCAGAGAGATCAGCCCTACTGTTGTTGCCAAGTTCTTTTTTCTCCTTTTAACCAAACGCGGCTTCCCGCGCGGACTCTGTTATAGTCATACATGGCTATTTTATCATGCCCACGCATCAAATACAAGAAAAAGCCGTCCGCAAAAAACGGACGGTTCTATTATAACATATCCCACGCAAAATACAAGAACATCAGTTCCCGTTTTGCTCTGTTTTTTCTGC
>URJN01000189.1 GCA_900548125.1 uncultured Eubacteriales bacterium | reverse complement strand
CCCGCGGTGCGAGGTGAATTTGAGTGGTACCACGAGGAAAACCAGCCTCGTCCCTTTGCGGACGGGGCTTTTTTCTTTTAAAAAAGGAGGATACATACCGACATGGATATGCAGGAACAATTGCGCAGGATTCAGGAAGAGGCATCCGAACAGCTGGAGAATATCCGCGATAAGGCGGGACTTGATGCACTGCGTCTGAAAATGCTGGGTAAAAAGGGCGACCTGACCCAACTGCTTCGTTCGATGGGACAACTGCCTGCTGAGGAACGTCCGAAGGCCGGTCAGATGATTAACGTTGTGCGCGAAAAGCTGACCGAGCAGATGGACTCACTGGATAAGAAAATCAAGCAGCTTGAACAGGAAAAGAAACTCGAACGTGAAGCGATTGACGTTACGGAGCCGCGTGAGCATACGCCTATCGGCTGTGTTCACCCTGTTTCTCTCGTTCAGGATCAGCTCTTGAAGGTATTCACCGGCATGGGCTTTGACGTAGTGGAAGGTCCGGAGGTTGAGCTGGATTTGTTCAACTTTGAGCTGCTCAATCTTCCGAAGAACCATCCGGCACGCGATGCTCAGGACACGTTCTATATTGAGGATAATATTGTTCTGCGTACCCATACGTCCCCTGTGCAGGCTCGCACCATGCTTTCCCGCAAGCCGCCGATTCGCATCGTCTGTCCCGGACGTGTTTACCGTGCGGATGAGGTCGACGCCACTCACTCTCCGGTATTCCATCAGATGGAAGGTTTGGTCATCGATGAGGATGTAACGATGGCAGACTTGAAGGGCACGCTCGACACGTTTGCAAAAGCACTTTACGGCGAGGATGTGACGACGCGTTTCCGCCCGAGCTTTTTCCCGTTCACGGAACCGTCTGCGGAGGTCGATTTGACCTGCGTTAACTGCCATGGCAAGGGCTGCCGCGTTTGCAAGGGAACCGGTTGGATTGAAGTTCTGGGTGCAGGCATGGTCAACCCCAAGGTTCTGGATATGTGCGGCATCGACAGCAAAAAGTACCGCGGTTTTGCGTTCGGCGTAGGTCTTGAGCGCATTGTTATGCTGCGCTATGGTATTACGGATATGCGCCTTCTGTATGAGGGCGATGTGCGTTTCCTGTCTCAGTTCCGCGAAGACTAAATCTGGAGGAATCAAGCAATGAAAGTACCGATGCAATGGATTCGGCAATATACGGATATTCCCGTTTCCCCTGAAGAGTTTGAGAGCGCAATGATTATGCACGGCACAGGCGTAGAAGGTCTTGAAGACCAGAACGAAGCTGTGCAGAATGTTGTCGTTGGCAAGATTCTTTCCGTTCGTAAGCATGAAGATTCTGACCATATGGTGATTTGCTCGATTGATGTCGGCGAGGAAGAACCGCTTCAGATTGTTACTGGCGCACCCAATGTCCATGAAGGGGATCTGGTTCCGGTTGCCAAAGTCGGCGCAGTTCTGCCCAATGGCATGAAAATCAAGAAGGGCAAGCTTCGCGGTGTAGACTCTTTCGGCATGTGCTGCTCCGGTCCGGAAATCGGTGTTCCGGATTATCTGTATCCCTCTGTCGGAGACAAGGGACTGCTCATCTTCCATGAGGATTACAAGCCGGGCACGGACGTCCGCTCTATTTTGGGTGTGGATGACACGATTGTTGATTTTGAGATTCTGGCAAATCGTCCGGATTGTCTGAGCGTATGGGGCGTTGCCCGCGAAGCGGCGGTTACGCTGAATACGCAGTTCCGCAAGCCGGAAATCAAGGTGGAAACCGTTCCGGGCAAAATGACGGATTATGTTCAGATTGATGTGCAGGATACGACGCTCTGCCCGCGTTATTGCGCTCGTATCATTCGCAATGTGAAGATTGGCCCGTCGCCCATGTGGATGCGCAAAGCACTGCACGCAGCCGGTGTTCGCGCCATCAACAACGTCGTCGATATCACGAACTATGTCATGCTTGAAACGGGTCATCCGATGCATGCGTTTGATTTGGCGAAGGTGAAGGATAGCCATATCATCGTGCGCCGCGCGTATGAGGGCGAAACCATCACGACGCTTGACGGCAAGGAGCGCAATCTGACGCCGGATATGCTGATGATTGCCGATCAGACCAATGCAACAGGCATTGCCGGCGTGATGGGCGGCGAAGAATCTGAGATTACCGAGAACACGACTACGGTTATGTTTGAAATCGCGGCGTTTGACCGCACCAATATCCGCCTGACGACACGTGCGCTCGGACTTCGCACAGAATCCTCCGGTCGTTTTGAACGCGGTGTCTGCGCTGCAACCTGCCGTGAAGCCGCCGATCGTGCCTGCCAGCTGATCAATATGCTGGGCGCAGGTGAGGTCATCGAGGATGTTTATGATTGCTATCCCGATCCGAAGCCGGAACAGGTTGTTACGGCGTCCGTTGCGCGAATCAATGCGCGTGTGGGCATGAATATTCCGGGCGAAGAAATGGTTCGCATTTTGAATGCGCTGAGCTTTAAGACGACGCTCGACGGCGATACGTTGACGGCAATCGTGCCGGATTTCCGCGAGGATATCGAGGGAGAAGCTGACCTTTCGGAAGAAGTTCTGCGTATTTACGGCTATGAACATATCGAATCCACGATGCTCAGGGGTCAGACGTCTACGGGAACGCGCAATATTCACATGCAGCTTTCCGACCGCGTCAGCAGAATTCTGGCTTCTAAGGGATTGTATGAGGTTCGTAATTTCTCGTTTGTCAGCCCGAAGCTGATTGAAAAACTTGGACTTGACTCGAATGATCCCCGTATGAATCAGCTCAAGCTGATTAACCCGCTGGGTGAGGATACGAGCGTTATGCGCAGTACGTTGGTTCCCAGCGTACTCAATACGGTTTCGCTGAACCAGAATCGAAACAACGAAACCGCAATGCTCTATGAAATCGCACCTGTATTTGACGTTTCTGAGCGCAAGGCGGGCGATTTGCCGCATGAACAGCCGTCCTTGTGCATTGGCGCATATGGCAAGAACGTGGATTTCTATCTTATCCGCGATATTGTTATGGATATGCTGGCGCAGTTCGGTCTGCACGGCGATATCATTCCGGGAGCAGAGCCGTATCATCATCCGGGACGCGCGGCGAAAATCATGATTGGTGAAGCGTGCATTGCAACGGTTGCGGAGCTTCATCCCAATACCATGGCGGCTTTTGAAATCACGCGCCGCACGATTATCGCCGAAGTGAATCTGGAAATGCTCTGCCGTATGCAGAAGAAAATGGAGCATGTCCATGCGCTGCCGAAGTTCCCTGCTGTTACGAGAGATATTGCTCTGGTCATGGATGAGACGACGACGGTGGGCAGCGTTCTGCATGCAATCCGTCATACGGGCGGTGCGCTTCTGGAGAAGGCTGAAATGTTTGATATTTACCGCGGTGCGCAGCTGCTGCCCGGCAAGAAGTCAGTCGCTTTCTCACTGACCTTCCGCAATCCGGATCGTACACTTTCCGACGATGATGTAAACCCGCTGATGCAGAAGATTCTTGCTGTTTGCGAAACGGAATGCGGCGCGTCCCTGCGTCTGTAAGAACGGAAGCGGTTTATGCTGGATGAACGTGTAAAACCGTCAACGGCGCGTTACGCTGTTCTGGGAAGATCTTTGCCGCATACGTGGTCGCCATTTATTCACAATTCGCTGTTTGTGGCAGCAGGGCTGGATGCCATCTATCTGCCTGTCACCGTACCGGAAGAAAAGCTCGGTTCCGCAACGGATGTGTTCAGGAGCTGTTTTTCAGGCTTTAATGTCACGATTCCATATAAAGAGAGCATTATCCCTTATTTGGATGACGTTGATGATGCGGTAAAAGCGTGCGGTGCAGTGAATACGGTGGATATCCGAGAAGGTCGTATGATTGGGCACATCACCGATGGTCTGGGTATGCTTCGCGCGATTGAAGAATGCGGTATCGTTACGGAAGGCATCGATGTCCTGATTCTTGGCGGAGGCGGTGCGGCTCGTGTTGCCGGATACGAATTCCTTTCGCGTGGGGGAAATGTGACGTTCGCTGTTCGCAGCATGGAAAAGGGTGAGCGTCTTGCAAACGAGCTTGCAGATACGCAGAACGATGGAAGAACTCGCATTCATTCCTGTTTGCTGACCGACATTATCGGTGCGCATGATATTTTGATTAACTGTACGCCGGTTGGCATGTATCCGAATACAGAAGCGATGCCCGTTTCCGAGAAAGTGATTTCCAGATGCGCTGCGGTGTTCGACGCCATATACAATCCGCGAAAAACCCAACTTCTGGCATGCGCGGAACAGCGCGGAATACCATGCGTGGAAGGATTGGGAATGCTGTTTTACCAAGCTGTTGAAGCGCAAAAGCTCTGGCTGGGAAGCAGTATTGCATCCGAGTCAGAACAAATGCGGATTTATCGCGAATTGCAATCTAAATTATAACATTGACTATGGAGGTCAAAATGAACATTTGGCATGACATTGATCCGGCACTGATTACGCCTGAACGCTTTATGGCTGTTATCGAAATCAAGCGCGGCGGTAAAAACAAATACGAACTGGACAAGGCGACGGGCATGCTCCGTCTTGACCGCGTTCTGTATACTTCGACGCATTATCCGGCGAATTATGGTTTTATTCCGCGTACTTATGCTGATGATGGGGATCCGCTGGATGTTCTTGTCCTTTGCTCGGAGGCTATTGAGCCTATGAC
>URJN01000188.1 GCA_900548125.1 uncultured Eubacteriales bacterium | reverse complement strand
TCCAAAGGGAGTTGAAAAAGCATGAATTACGGTTTAACTGCGGCGGCGGTGCTGAGCGTGCTGGCTCTGTCCGCGCCGAAAGAGCCGCAACACAATTTGATGAAGCTGCCCTCTTTCAAAGGGATTCTTGAGGTGCGAGCCAGCATCCCCGGCCGTATGCGGCTGTATGTGCCGTCCCTTTCGGGCAGCATGGATCAGGCCGAGCAGGCGCGGGAGCAGCTGCTCGGCACGGGCGTGGTGCATCGCGTGGAGCTTGAGCCGCGCACGGGCAGCATGCTCGTGTGCTATAACGAGCGCAAGGTTGAGGCTGCTGTCATCGAGGGCGCGGTCATCAAGCTGCTGGGTCTGGACGCGGTCATCAACGGCAAGCAGAAAAGCCGCATGGAAAGCGGTCTGCACACGATTCTGGATGCAGTGGATCGCGGCGTTATGGGCGCGACCAACGGTCTGATGGATGGCAAAATGCTCGCCGGAACGGCACTTTCCGTGCTGGCGATTAAGGAGTGGCGGCTCGCGGGTCTGGCTGTGCCGGGCGCAATGACGCTGCTCTGGTGGGCTGCCCGCCTGTTCGGGGGGGATCGCCTGTGAATATCGTTGGAGAAACGTTTCTGCGCCACTGCCTCAAGCCGCGTGTGGAATGCGACCTGCCGGGGCGGCTGCGCATGCGCTTCCGCCACAGCGAGCAGTTGTCCAAGGAGGCACTGCCCTATCTGCATTATGTTCAGGATGTTTTGACGATGCTCCCCGGCGTAACGGATGTCACCGTCAACGTGCGCATCGGCACGGTGCTCGTGCTCTATGATGCGCAGACGACCAGCAGCCACCAGATTCTGCGCTGGGTGGATATCGTTGTGGACACAGGGCTTGAAATCGCCAAAGAGATCAAGCCGGAGGAGGTCGACGAACAGAAGCTGGAGCAGATTGTGCGCCAGCGGCTGATTCTGCGGCTTCCGCAAGTCAAAGAAGGTTGAAAAAAATGCTTCGCAGAGAATCAAACAAGGATTGGATGAAGGGGCAGATCGCCAGCAGCTTGCCGGGGCGGCTTCGCCTGCGGGTTGACGGGCTGGGCTTTCTGTTTGACGCGCGCATGGACGTGGCTGGGGAACTGGCAACGATTGCCGGCGTGCGCCGTGTGCAGGTGACGCCCTGTACGGGCAGCGTTTTGCTGGAATACGATCAAAATAAGCTGGATTCCGCGGTGCTGGCGGAATGCGCGGATATGGTGCTGGCACGCTATGCGATGCCCGCCCTGCGCGCGCGCCACGCGAGCGGCAAGGAAGAAACGGCTGAGCAGCCGATGACGACCGCCCGTCTGGCCAAGCGGCTGGCGGTGAACGCGGGCGCAATGGTGCTGGGCAACACGCTCTTTACCGCCCCGCTGCTGGGCGGCGCGCTGGCGAATTTCACCTCGCTGGAAGCGTTGGCGAGCCTCGGTCTTTCCGCGCCGATGACCAAGAGCGCGCTCGAAGGACTCAAGAAGGACATGCGGCCGAACGCCGATTTTCTGACCGTGACTTCCATCGTCGCCAGCCTGATGCTTGGCACGCCGCATTCCGCGCTGATGATTCTGGCATTGTCGGATCTGGCCGAGCTGATGACTTCCTACACCATCGAGCGGACGCGTTCTTCCATCAAGAAGATGCTCTCCGCAGACGACGGCGACGTGTGGAAGGTGCTGGAGGATGGCCGCGTGGCGCGCACCCCGATTGCGCAGCTGCACGCGGGCGACACCGTAGCCGTTCACACGGGCGAAAAGATTGCGGTGGACGGCGTGATTGCCTCCGGTGTGGCCGTGATCGACCAGAGTGCGATCACCGGCGAGTTTGTACCGGTTGAGAAGCGCGCGGGCGACGAGGTCTTCGCAGGTACGGTGGTCAAGAGCGGCAACATTCAGGTCAAGGCGAACAAGGTCGGCGATCAGACGGTAGTTTCCCGTATTGTGGGCATGGTGGAAGCCAGCGAGCTGAAAAAAGCGCCCATTCAGCGCTATGCGGATAAATTTTCGAATTATCTCGTTCCGCTGAACTTCCTGCTCTGCCTGTCTGTCTGGCTGGTGACGCACAACTCGCAGAAGGCGCTGAAGATGCTGGTCATCGATTATTCGTGCGGCATCAAGCTCTCCACGGCGACGGCGTTCTCCGCGGCGATCAACACGGCGGTCAAGCAGGGCGTGCTCATTAAGGGCGGCGCTTATATCGAGCAGATGAGCGGCGCGAACACCGTGCTGCTGGATAAGACCGGCACCGTGACCGAAGGCAAGCCGAAGGTCGTTTCCATGGTCGTTCTGGATGACGAGATGGATGAGCACGAGGTGCTTGCCTACGCCATGGCGGCGGAGGAGACGAGCACACATCCGCTGGCGAGCGCGATTCTGGGCTATGGTCGTCAGATCGGCGCGCAGGCGCTCGACCACGGCGAGATTATCACCGAGGTTTCGCGCGGCAGCCGAACCGATGTGGACGGGCATATCGTCCGCGTCGGCAACATGAAATACATGAAGGAAAACGGCGTGACCACCACGAAGGCGATTCCGGACGGGCAGGGCGCGATTCCCAATTACGTCGGCGTGGATGACAAGCTCGTGGCGGTGCTGTTCGCGATGGACAGCCCGCGCGACAACGTGCGCCGCGCGGTCAACGCTCTGCGCTATGACGGCGTGGGCGATATCGAGATTTTGACGGGCGATATGGAACCGCAGGCGCGCGCCGTGGCCGAACAGGTCGGCGTGGACGGCTTCAGGGCGCAGCTCCTGCCGGAGCAGAAGGCGGAAGCAGTGCTTCGCTTGCAGACGCAGGGCAACGGCGTGGTGATGGTCGGCGACGGCATCAACGACGCGCCCGCGCTGGCGTATGCGGACGTGGGCATTTCGCTGGGCAGCAAGTCCACGGATATCGCGATGGAGACCAGCGACGTGGTCATCAGCCGCGACGATCCGATGATGATTCCCGAACTGCGCAAGCTCTCCCGCGCGACGATGCACATTGTGCAGCAGAACTTTGCCATCGTCATCGGCATCAACACGGTCGGCCTGATTCTGGGCGCGGCCAGCGGTATTTCCGTGATGATGAGCGCGCTGATGCACAATGCGTCTACGATTCTGGTCGTTGCGAACTCGCTGCGGCTGATGTTTTTCCCGCCGATGGAGGGCCGCTGACCGATGAGAAACGAAAAAGGAGCACTTCACCTCGAAGTGCTCAGCGCGATGCCGGGGCGCATCCGCTTTCAGCTGGAAAAGCCGATTAAGAGCGACGTGCCGTTTCTGGGCATCAAAGGTGTGACGCGATGCCGTTATAACCCGCGCATCGGGACACTGCTGTGCGAATACGACCAGCTGACGGCGACAGAAGAACAGCTGCTGGTGAAAATCGGCGCGGTTTACGCGGGGCTGGTCGGCACGGCACTGCTGCACATCAAGCATTCCGAAGAGGAAGGCTTTTCGATGGCACCGAGCGGCTATCTGGCGCTGTGCTGCATTGCGCTGGACGGATCGCTGACGCTGATGGGTTCGACGCTGACACGGTTTACGCGCTGGCTTTCAGTCGGTGCGACGCTGGCGGCGGTGGCCGAGCACGGCTATCAGGAACTGCACGCGCGCGGCAGTTTTGACCCGGAAGTCATGTCTGTGGTATACTTAATCAATTCCATCGGCAAGACGAACGGTATGCAGGCCAGTGCGCTGGCTTGGGCACTGACGTTTGGCCGCCATCTGATTCCGCAGGAGCCGCGTGAGCAGGTCTACATGGTGCGGCGCGCCGGAAACTCCATCAGTCTGACCCCTGTGAAGGGGAACGGCGACGGCGATGGCGTCGCATATGCGGGCAGCATGCTTCAGCGCGGCATGGAAATGATGGCGAAGAAGGGGTAAAGGAAAATGTTGGGGTGTTGCCCCAAACCGGAAACCTGGACTTCCCGACATCAAAACAGTGAATTTTCCCATTTATCGCAACGCGATAAATGTAGTGGGAAATCCAAGAACCTCAGGTTCTTGGCAGGGTTTGGGACAGCGTCCCAAATGTTCTATCAGACAGACAGGAGGAAAAAATTATGGTTAGCTGGAATAATCCGATGGTCAAGGGCGTTTTGATCGGCGTAGGCGCGAGCCTGGTGGGCTTTGCGGTCTACAAGCACAACGAGGAGAAGGTGGACGCGTTCCTCAACCGCCACGGCGTGAAGGTGAAGACCCCGACCGCAGGCTTTGAGACCATGTCCGTCGAGGACCTGATGCGTACTAAGGAGACCATTGAGGATCTCATCGCCGAGAGGGAGCTTCAGGAGCAGAGCGTGACCGTCGAGGGCGCGGCTGTTGCAGCGGAAGCGTAAAAAGAGAAGATTCATCTCAATGGGAGCTGTCAGGCTAACACCTGGCGGCTCTCTTTTTATACATCGAAAAAACAGCCCTGGAGAACGTCGAATGGCTGCTCTATTATGCTGTACCGGCATGCGAATCGAAGAAGTTCTCGGCTTACGTTGGGAAGACATTGATACAGAGGGATAAGGTACAATAAATTGCGCAAAAAGAAAAAGACATAGTTTACAAACTCTGGTAGAATGAAAGTTGCTATGGTATCCATACATTCCCTTCGGCAAGCTGACCATCCTGCAAGGTTCGTGAAACCACGCTAACCGGCTATGAAAGCTATCTCATACTACTCTCAATCTAAAAGATAGTCAAATGTATCGGAATATGTTATAATGGAA
>URJN01000187.1 GCA_900548125.1 uncultured Eubacteriales bacterium | reverse complement strand
ATGGATGGGAGAATGTATGAAGACGTTTTTTGACATTCTGCGCGGCGTAGTTATCGGCTTAGCGAACATTATTCCGGGCGTCAGCGGCGGCACGATGATGGTTTCTATGGGCATCTATGATACGATTATCGGCTGCATCAACTCACTGTTTAAGGACTTTAAGAAGTGCATTAAGACGCTTTGGCCTTATGCGCTGGGCATGGTTGCAGGCATTTTAGGGCTGGCAAAGCTCATCACTTATCTGCTCGGTACATTCCCGCTGCCGACCAACATGGCTTTTATCGGTCTGATTCTGGGCGGACTTCCGATGATTGTCCGCAAGATGAAGGGCGAGAAAACGGGCATTGCGGGTGTGGCTGCCTTCGTACTGGCGTTTGCACTCGTCGTAGGACTCAAGGCCATCGGCGGCGGAAGCACGGCAGATGCTGCCATTACCTTGAACTTCGGTCAGATGATTGTGTTGTTCCTGATGGGCGTGATTGCGGCGGCAACGATGGTTATTCCGGGTGTCAGCGGCTCGATGATGCTGATGCTGTTGGGATACTATAACCCTGTCGTCGGTTCGGTCAGCGGCTTGGTCGATGCGCTTCTTGCGCGCAATATGGGCGCGGTGCTGAGATGCTGCGGTGTGCTGATTCCGTTCGGTATTGGCGTCGTGATTGGTATTTTTGCCGTTGCCAAGCTGATTGAAGTGCTGCTTAATCGCTTCCCGGGTCCGACATATTGCGCGATTCTCGGGCTGGTAACAGCTTCTCCGGTCGCCATTCTGATGGGGCTGAGTCTGTCTGGCATAACCGCTATGGCTGTCGTGGTATCTGTTATCGCGTTTATCGCAGGTACCGTCTGCGCATATAAGCTCGGCGGAGAGTAATCAAGGGCTTGACAGAATCGGATGCTTTTGCTATAATAACCGAGCTTTCATTAAAAGTGAATAAACGACCTTATTGAGAGCGGCGGAGGGAATAGGCCCTGTGAAGCCCGGCAACCGGTTAAATTCGGTGCTAAATCCTACGGCAGAGATGTCGGCAGATGAGGTGTGGTTTTTAGTACCGCCTGATTTGCGCAATCGGGCGGCTTTTTTAATACCTATGAAAAGGCGGCTCTCAACACAGAGAGGAGAAAAAGAAATGAAAAGATTGTTTACGTCTGAATCAGTGACGGAAGGACATCCCGATAAAATCTGCGACCAAATCAGCGATGCTGTATTGGACGCAATCCTTGAGCAGGATTCGTATGCCCGTGTCGCCTGCGAAACCTGCACGACGACCGGTATCGTCATGGTCATGGGTGAGGTGACGACGACGGCAGATTATCGTGTGGATGATATCGTACGCCAGGTGGTTTGTGAAATCGGGTATGATCGCGCAAAGTATGGCTTTGACGGGCATACCTGCGCTGTGCTGACCGCGCTGCATGGTCAGAGTCCAGATATCGCAATGGGTGTTGATGATGCGCTTGAAGGTCGCGGTCATGGCGAAATGGATATCGGTGCAGGCGATCAGGGCATGATGTTTGGCTTTGCCTGCGATGAAACGCCGGAAATGATGCCGATGCCGATTGCTTTGGCGCATCGCATTACCCGTCAGCTTTCTAAGGTTCGCAGGAGCGGCGAGTTGAGCTGGCTCCGTCCGGATGGCAAGAGTCAGGTGACGGTTGAATACGACGGCGATAAGCCTGTTCGTGTGGATACGGTCGTCGTGTCCACCCAGCATGCACCGGAAATCAGTCACGAAGAGCTTGCGGCTGCGATTATCGACAAGGTAATCTGCAAATCTATTCCGGCTGAACTGATGGATTCTGAAACTCGTTTCCTCATCAACCCGACCGGCCGCTTTACGATTGGCGGCCCGATGGGTGACTCTGGTTTGACGGGACGCAAGATTATCGTCGATACTTATGGCGGATATGCCCGCCACGGCGGCGGCGCATTCAGCGGCAAGGATCCGACCAAGGTGGATCGCAGTGCCGCATATGCCGCGCGCTATATCGCCAAGAATATCGTAGCTTCCGGACTTGCTAAGCGTTGTGAAATTGAGCTGGCGTATGCCATCGGTGTGGCGCGTCCGGTCTCCCTTTTGGTTGATACGCAGGGTACGGGCGTTATTTCGGATGAAAAGCTCGCTCAGATTGTTAATGAGTTGTTTGATCTCCGTCCGGCAGGCATCATCGAGATGCTCGATTTGCGCCGCCCGATTTATCGTCAGACCGCGGCGTTCGGTCATTTCGGACGCACGGATATTGATTTGCCGTGGGAACGCACGGACAAAGCTCAGGCACTCCGCGAAGCGGCGGGCGTCTGAGAAACGCACATAAAAATCATATAATCGCATTTATCCGCCCGTATCGGTTTATGACGCCGGTACGGGCGGATTCTTTTGCTATGAACAGCCATAGGCGATGGTCGGCGGGCACGCTGTAAAAAAGCATCTGTTACCGAATCAAACCGGAAAAAGCAGGGATGAGACTTCGCAGTCCGGATAAGACGCTTCCGGTTTGAACCTGCGCCAGTTGTACCGCTTGCTCGCCCTCCAGCCAGACGCCTTGCTGAAGAAGCTCTTCGTGAATCGGAATAATGCGGTAGGTATAAAGAACGCCTGCCTGAGCGGAAGTATCCAAATAACTGAGTGCTTGTCCGGCGTTTCCGAGAAGCTCTGTCAAAATAACGGATTCGCCTACGGCGTCGCGCTGAATTCGATACCGCGCCGCTGACGATGCCTTAAAGTGCAGCTCCGGATAGCCTCCTGCGTTATGCGCGACGTAGAATGAAGACGGCGCAGACGGAGCCTGCCACATATCCGAAACAGCGTAAGGGCGGTTTGAGGCAGAGAATATCTCGCTTATGCGGTATTCCTTCGGCGTTTTATTGCTGGCAAGCATGACAGAACCGCGGCTTGTGATGGCGCGCTTATCAAGCGTCAGCCATATCAAACCATCGGGCTGGACGAATTCGGGCTTTTCTTTATTTGCATACACCTGTTTAAAGAAGGAGGCAGCGAGCGACGCTGTGTTTCTGCCGCCCGTGATGCCGTTGGGGAGTTTGTGGTGTGTATCTGTTTGGTCAAAACCCATCCACACAGCGACGGACAGCTCTGGGTTATAAGCAGCCATCCAGATATCTCGGTTTCCTCCTGTCATGGAAACTGTTCCGGTTTTTCCGGCAAGCGGCGTATTGGCGGCAAGCATCCGTGTTCCCGTACCGTTCGTGATGACGGATTGCAGGAGAGAGGTCATCAAATACGCATTCTGTGTCGTCATAACCTGTTCGCCCTGTTCATCGCGCTCATACAGAACTGTTCCGTCAGCAGAGCATATGCGGTTGACACAGTGTGGTGAATAGAAAGTTCCTCCGTTTGCATAGGGGACATACGCGGCTGCCAGCTCTACCGGGGTTACGCCATAGGACATAGAGCCTAGTGCAAGGGAGAGATTTTGGTCGCTGTCCTGAACGGGAATGCCCAGCTTTCGAAGATAGCGGACGGAAGCGTCCATACCGATTTCCTCCAGCAGACGAACGGCAGTCGTATTGAGAGAATTGCGGACAGCGGTGCGCATGGTTACAAGCCCGTAGTATCGGTCGCCTGCGTTGCGCGGCGTATAGCTTCCGAAGCTCGTTTTTTCATCCAGCAGCACGGATGCTGTGGTATAACCTAACTCAAGTGCCGGACCGTAGACGGCAAGCGGCTTGAGCGCAGAGCCGGGCTGTCGGCGCATCTGCGTGGCGCGATTTAATCCGCGGCGGGTCGTATAGCTGCGTCCGCCTATCATGGCAAGGACGGCACCGGAACGAGTGTCTACGACTGCCATCGCACTTTGGAGAAGCGTTCCGTCTGATGCGTTGGCAGGGAACAAACTCTTGTCTTCGTATACGCGGTCTGCAATGGCTTGCAGCTGCGGGTCAAACGATGTATAGATTTGAAAACCGCCGCTGATGATCTCATCCGCTGAGCAATCCATGATTTGTGCGCTTTCACGCAGGATTTCGTCAACATACCAGCTGTACGCCTGTGGTTCATCCCGCTGAGCGATGACCCATAGGCTTTCGGATTGCGCATCCTTCATGGATGAAAAACTGATAAAATCGTTTTCATACATCACATTCAGGATGTAGTTTCGGCGGTTTTTATTGCTTTCCGGGCTGATATGCGGCGCATAGACGGACGGCGCTTTAATGATAGCAGCCAGACATGCGCTCTGCGCGACGGTAAGATCTTTTGCGTCAACACCAAAGTATGCCTGTGCGGCGGCTTGAATACCGTATGCGCCGCGCCCGAAGTAGACCGTATTCAGATACATGGTCAGAATCTCATTCTTGCTGTATGTACGTTCGATTTGAAAAGCCAGATAGATTTCTTCGAGCTTGCGCCGAAGTGTTTTTTCCGAGCTTAGATGCGTGAGCTTGGCAAGCTGCTGTGTGATGGTGCTTGCGCCTTCGGCAAGAGAACCGCTTTGAAGGTTACTGCGCAATGCTCCGAAGATACGGTAAACATCAATACCGCTATGCTCATAAAATCGAACATCTTCCGCGGCAATGAAAGCCTGCTGTGTATGCAGGGGGATATCGTCGATGGCTACAAGCGTTCGGTTTTCACTTCCCTTGAGTGTGGTGATGATGTTTTCCTGCCCGTCGTACAGCGTTGAGGTTTGCGCCAGCACGGTCAGCTTGGAAGCATCCAGTTTCTGCCAGTTTTTAACATCAAAAACAA
>URJN01000186.1 GCA_900548125.1 uncultured Eubacteriales bacterium | reverse complement strand
GACCGGCGCGACCGCCGCCGGCGGCTCGATGGAAAAAGAAGGTTTCGATCTTGCCAATGAGCTTTACCCCGATGTGCTGGGCAAGAAGATCGAGCTGGTCTACGGCGACAACAAGTCTGACCGCGCCGAAGCGACGCTGGCTGCGCAGTCCCTCGTGGATAAGGGCGTAGTCGCGGTGCTTGGCTCCTACGGCTCCGGTCTGTCGATGGCGGGCGGCGAGGTCTTTGCCGAAAGCGAAATCCCCGCGCTGACCGCAACGGCGACCAACCCGACCATCACGCTGGATTGCGAATGGTATGCGCGCATCTGCTTCATCGACCCGTTCCAGGGTACGATGCTCGCGCGCTACGCTGTCAAAAACGAATACAAGAAAATTGCCATCATGCGTGAGAAGGACAGCGAATACTCCGTCGGTCTGGTCAAGTATTTCCAGGATGAGATCGCGACGCATGACGGATATGAGGTCGTCGCGCTGTGCGATTTCATGAACAAGGACGAGGACTTCTCCGCGCTGCTCGGTGCTGTGCTGGATAAGAAGCCGGACGTCATCTTCACCTCCGTCTCCTACGCCGATAAGGCCGCGCAGATTATGAAGCAGGCGCGCGCTTTGGGTTATGAAGGCGCATTCTTCGGCGGCGATACGCTCGACGCGCCGGAGCTGTTCTCCATCGCGGGCGATGCGGCTGTCGGTGCTGTGTTCACCACATTCTATGATGCGGCGCAGCCTGCAACCGAAATGACCAGCGAATTCCTCGACGCTTACCGCGCGAAGTACGGCAAAGAGCCTGCCGCGCCGACCGTCATGGCGTATGACGCCTATCTGACGATGCGCAACGCGATTGAAACCGCCGGCACGACCGACGCGGAAGCGGTACGTGATGCTCTGTTTGCAACGAGCGGTTTCGTCGGTGCCGCCGGTTCCATCACCTTGAACGACACCCACGATGCGGTTCGTCCGGTCGTCTTTAAAGAAGTACAGGCGGACGGCAGCACGAGCTTCAAGGATATGATTGAGCCGTAAGAAATCCATCATCAATCAAATAGGGGCGTTGCTCGGCGAGCAACAGCCCTTTTTGAATTCAAAGGAGGAACCCGCGCATGTTCGACGTCACCCGCCTGCTGCAAACACTGACCGACGCGCTGAGTCTCGGCAGCCTGTATGCGCTGATTGCCATTGGCTATACGATGGTCTACGGCGTTCTGCGCCTCATCAATTTTGCGCATGGCGAAATCTTCATGATCGCGATGTACATCGTCTTTTACGGCATCTCGATGTTCTCTCTGCCGTGGTATGTGACCTTTATCGTGACCATTCTCATCACGGCACTGCTGGGTACGCTCGCCGAACGTTTGGCGTATCGTCCGCTTCGCAATGCGCCGCGCATCTCCATTCTGATTTCCGCGATCGGCGTGTCGTACTTTCTCCAGAATCTGGCTACCGTGCTTTTCGGCAGACGCCCGCTGACCTTTCCGCAGATTCCTCTGTTCACGGATGTGCTGAAAATCGGCGACGTCTACTTCCAGCGTCTCTCGCTGATTGTTCCGGTCATTGCGGCGGTTCTTCTCCTCCTTTTACTGGTTCTCATCAAGCACACCAAAACAGGCTTGGCGATGCGCGCCGTTTCCCGCGATTACGACGCCGCCAGTCTGATGGGTATCGACCTGAACCGCACCATCGCCATCACCGTCTTTATCGGTTCGGCTCTCGCCGGCGTCGGTGCCATCATGTGGGGCATGAAATACACGCGAATCAGTCCGACCATCGGCGCCATGCCGGGCATCAAGTGCTTCATCGCAGCGGTTCTGGGCGGCATCGGCAATACGGCAGGTGCTGTGCTGGGCGGTCTGCTCATCGGCTTTATCGAAATTGTCACGGTCGCGCTCTTTCCTGCGCTCTCCGGCTATCGCGATGCGTTCGCATTCGTGGTGCTGATTCTGGTGCTGCTCGTCAAGCCGACCGGTCTGCTGGGCGAAAAAACGACGGAGAAGGTGTAAGCTATGGCAAAAGTAAAGAAAAGCTCGGTCATCCTGACCTGCCTGCTGCTGGCTCTGCTCTGCGGCGTGCTGTTCTATATCGAAGGCAATGCCAGCAAATATATCATCCGCATCACAAGGCTGTGCGCCATCAATATCGTCCTCGCCCTGTCCATGAATCTGGTCAACGGCTTTACGGGCATCTTTTCCCTCGGTCATGCGGGCTTTATGGCAATCGGCGCGTATTCCGTTGCGCTGCTGACCATCCCCGTCGCCAAAAAGGAAACCATCTTCATGCTTGAGCCGCTCATCGCGCCGCTCAACACGCTGACCCTTCCGTTCGGCGTTGCGCTCATCATCGGCGGCTTGCTGGCGGCGGCATTGGCGTTTCTCATCGGTCTGCCCTGCCTGCGTCTGCGCGGCGACTACCTCGCGATTGCAACGCTCGGCTTTTCGGAGATTATCCGCATCGTCATCACCAACGCCCAATGCCTGACCAACGGCGCGCAGGGTCTGAAATCCATCCCCGCGACGGCGAACATCTGGTGGTGCTACGGCATCGCGCTGGCGACCATCATCTTCATCGCCCTGCTCATCTCCTCCAGCTACGGACGCGCATTCAAAGCCATCCGTGAGGACGAAATTGCGGCGGAGTCCATGGGCGTGTCGCTCCTGCGCCATAAGATGCTCTCCTTTATGCTCAGTGCGTTTCTGGCTGCCGTCGGCGGCGGTCTGTTCGCCAGCTATATCGGCACAATCGGGCCCGACGTCTTTCAGGTCTCCCGCACCTACGATATCCTGATGATTGTCGTCATGGGCGGCATGGGCTCGATTTCCGGCTCCGTTCTGGCGGCTTTCATCGTGACCATCGGTCAGGAGTGGCTGCGCGTGCTGGACGGTCCGCTTCCTTTCCTCCCCTTCTGGCCCGAGAGCGGCGTTTCCGGCATGCGCATGGTCGTATTCTCCGTGCTGCTGCTGATTATCATTCTGTTCTTCCGCAACGGTCTTTTCGGACATAAAGAAGTGACGTGGTCCTCCATCGGCAAGCGGCTCGCCGCCTTGAGCGGACACGGAAAAGGGGTGAAGAGCGATGAATAAGCGTGTGCTTGAAGTCAATCATGCCACCATGCGCTTTGGCGGTCTGGTTGCCGTCAGCGACTTATCCATGCACATCGACAGTCAGGAAATCATCGCGCTCATCGGTCCGAACGGCGCGGGCAAGACGACTGCCTTCAACATGATTACCGGCGTCTATACCCCGACCGAGGGCAGCGTCACCCTTCTGGGGCGCAATATCACCGGCATGCGTCCGGACCGTATCGCGTACGCCGGCATCGCGCGAACCTTCCAGAATATCCGCCTGTTTAAAGCGCTGACCGTGCTGGATAACGTGATGATTGCGCAGCATCTGCGGCTCACCTCCTCGTGGGTCGGTGCCGTTCTCCGCTTCCCCCGCTATCGCCGCGAGGAGCAGCACGCCTATGAACGCGCCAGAGAGCTTCTGACCTATATGGGCTTGTGGGATGTCCGAAACGAGATATCCAGCAGCCTTCCTTACGGCATGCAGCGCAAGCTCGAAATTGCGCGCGCGCTCGCCACACAGCCCTCCCTGCTCCTGCTGGATGAGCCGGCGGCAGGCATGAATCCGGCTGAATCTGCCGAACTGACCGAGCTGATTCGCGGCATCCGCGACCGTTACCATCTGACCGTTCTGCTCATCGAGCATCACATGGACGTCGTCATGGATATCTCCGACCGCATCTATGTGCTGAACTACGGCGGCTTGATTGCCGAAGGCACGCCCTCTGAGATTCAGCAAAACGACGACGTAATCCGCGCATATCTGGGAGGTGATGAAGATGAAGCTTGAAATTCGGGATTTGTGCGTTTCCTACGGCGGCATCCGCGCGCTCAAGGGTGTCAGCCTGAGCGTCGATGAGGGACAGATTGTGACGCTCATCGGTGCCAACGGCGCGGGCAAATCCACGACTCTCCGCGCCATATCCGGCTTGCAGAAGGTGCAAAGCGGCTCGATTCTCTACGGCGGCGAAGAACTGACCGGTCTGCCCGCCAAAGAGATTGTGCAGCGGGGCATCATCCATGTACCGGAGGGTCGGCGCGTCTTTCCGGATATGACGGTGGCTGAAAACCTGAAAATCGGCGCATTCCTGCGAACGGATAAAGCCGCCATCGCGCAGGATATGGACTATGTCTATTCCCTCTTTCCCCGGCTGAAGGAACGAAGCTGGCAGCTGGCGGGTACGCTTTCCGGCGGCGAACAGCAGATGCTCGCAGTCGGGCGCGCGCTGATGAGCCGTCCGAAGGTGCTGATGATGGATGAGCCGTCGCTGGGTCTTGCGCCGCTGATTGTCAAGGACATCTTCTCCATCATCCGACGGGTGAATCAGGACGGCATCACCGTTTTGCTCATCGAGCAGAACGCCAACGCCGCCCTGCGCATCGCCGACTATGGCTATGTGCTGGAAACCGGAACGATTGCCCTGAGCGGTACAGGCGAGGAACTGCTCAAAAACGAATCCGTTCGCGAGGCGTATCTGGGAAAGAAGAAATAAGCTCCTCCCCGCCTAAAACCGAACAATTACCGTAAAGCTGCGTCTTCTTCTCGTCCCCTCCCGTTTAAAACCAAACGCATAACACCCGCGGCATCCGTCAAAGCAGACGAATTCCCCGGGTGTTTCTTTTGCACTTTCCCGTATTTCGAATATAACAA
>URJN01000185.1 GCA_900548125.1 uncultured Eubacteriales bacterium | reverse complement strand
TCATTTTGATTTTTCGCGGGCTATACTCTTTCCATCAAATTCAAGCAGAGGAGCATCGCCATGAACAACCGAGAAATCCTCCTTCAATACGCCCAAAAACAAGCTCCCGTCTACCAGCAGCTCGCGCTGGATATTCACGCCCATCCGGAGGTCAGCAACTACGAGTTCTACGCCTGCGAGCATCTGTCCGGGCAGCTCGCCGCGGAAGGCTTTGACGTCAAGGTCGATGTCGCCGGACACCGCACCGGCTTCACCGCCTGCTATAAGGCGCAGAAGGCAGGCCCCGTGCTCGTCTTTTTAGCGGAATACGATGCGCTTCAGGGGCTGGGACACGGCTGCGGGCACAACCTGTTCGGTGCTATGTCCGCGCTTGCCGCCGCGTCGCTCAAGCAGGTCGTCGATGCCGTCGGCGGCGAAATCCGCGTTTACGGCACGCCCGGCGAAGAAGGCGGCGAAAACGGCAGTGCTAAGGGCAGCTTTGTCCGCGAGGGCTTCCTCAAGGACGTAGACGCCGCGCTCTGCGTGCATCCCATCGGCGGAAAGAGTCTGGTGACCGCGCCGTCGCTGGGCTGTGCGCCGGTCGATATCGAGTTCTGGGGAAAATCCGCGCATGCCGCCGCCAATCCGGAAGCGGGCATCAACGCGCTTGATGCGCTGATTTTGACCTACAACGGCATCAACGCTCTCCGCCAGCATGTCACGCCGGACGTCCGCATCCACGGCATCATCGTCAACGGCGGAAGCGCGCCAAACTCCGTGCCCGACTACGCCAAAGGCAAATTCTATCTCCGCGCGGCAACTGCGCCCCGACTGGAAAAGCTCTATCAGCGCGTGGATGCCATCGTGCAGGGCGCGGCGCAGATGACCGGCGCACGCGGACGCATGCAGCCCTATCAGAACCGCGTGGAAAACACCGTGCTGACGCCGTCGTTTGACGCGCTGTATCGCAAAAATTTCGAATCGCTCGGCTTTACGATGGGGGAAGCCTCTGAAAAAGGCGGTATCGGCTCCAGCGACGTCGGCAATATTTCGCAGGTCGTGCCGACCATCCAGCCGAGCATCAGCATTTCCGACGAGCGCATTCCCGGCCACAGCGAGGCATTCAAAGCAGCCTCCTGTTCGCAGAAGGGGCTGGACGCTGTCGTCATCGGCGCGCAGGCGATGGCGCTGACCGCGCTGGATCTCATCGAGCAGCCTGAACTGCTCGCCGCCATTCAGGAAGAACATCGCAGAAACGTCGCCGCGCAGGAAGCGTAAGGGCGCATAACAAAACTGCCCTCCATTCCGCTTCACGGCGGCGGGAAAACTTTTCATAAACGCACATC
The DNA here is from genome assembly GCA_900548125.1 of uncultured Eubacteriales bacterium. Classification (GTDB taxonomy): domain Bacteria; phylum Bacillota; class Clostridia; order Christensenellales; family Aristaeellaceae; genus Ventricola. The sequence continues at coordinate 3,462 of URJN01000185.1, read as the reverse complement.
GCCCGCAGACGGCTTTTACACCGACTGCGGGCGATGATTCTATTCGCTTATCCGTTCACCCTTACGCGGCTTTTAAAAACCGCCGGAGGCTTTAAAATCACTCGACTTCGATCAGGTTAATCATCACGACCGGACGGCGTTTGGTGCGCTCATACAGGAACGAGCGGAGCTGACCCTGCATCTGTCCGGAGGAAACGGCTTCCTGAACCTTCTTGCCGCTGGCAACGATGCGCGAAACCGCATTCGCCGCATGCTGACGGCAAGCCGCTTCGATTTTGAGATGTTCGCTGTCATAGAGGAAGCCCATCGCGCTGACGACCGGCTGAGCCATCATCTCGCCGGTCTTTTTGCTCACAGCCAGCGAAATGGCAACCACGCCGTCATCGGAGAGCAGCTTGCGCTCGCGCAGAACGCTGTTGTCCACCTCGCCGACGGAAGCGCCGTCAATCAGCACAGCGTCGCCGTTGGTGAAGCCGGTCACGCGGGCAGAGCCCTTGGAAATCTCGAAGATATCGCCGTTGGCAAGAATGAAGATATTCTCAAACGGCACGCCCAGCTTGTGCGCCAGCTCCGCGTGCTGATAGAGCATGCGGGTCTCGCCGTGCGCGGGGATAAAGAACTTCGGACGGACGAGCGCATGCACCAGCTTGATTTCCTCCTGAGAGGCGTGACCGGAAACATGAACATCCGCCAGCGCGGAATAGTAAACCTTCGCGCCGCGGCGGTAAAGCTCGTTGATGACCTTATAGATGGGCTTTTCGTTGCCCGGAATCGGCGTTGCGGAGATGATGACCGTATCGCCCGGCTGAATCTCGATTTCGCGGTGGTTGGAGAACGCGATGCGCGTCAGCGCACTCATCGGCTCGCCCTGAGAGCCGGTGGAGATGATGACGACCTGCTCGGGCGGATAGTTGTCCACCTGAGAAATCTCGATCAGCGTATCCGGCTTTTTCTGGATGTAGCCCAGATTGTTGGCGGCGTTGAACACATTGAGCATGCTGCGCCCGACGAGCGCGACCTTGCGTCCGTGGCGTTCGGCGGCGGTAAAAATCTGCTGCAGGCGGGAAACGTTCGAGGAGAACGTCGCCACGAAAATGCGTCCCTTGGCGTCCTTGAACATATCCGCCATCGACTCGCCGACATGCCGTTCGGACTTGGAGAAGCCCGGCACCTCGATGTTGGTCGATTCGCAGACGAAGAGCAGCACGCCCTCGCGTCCAATCTGCGCGATGCGCTGCAAATCCATGATGGCACCGTTGATCGGCGTATAGTCAATCTTGAAGTCGCCGGAGTGCATGATGACGCCAATCGGCGTGCGAATCGCGAACATGAACGCATCCGCGATGGAGTGGTTCACATGGATGAACTCCACGGAGAAGCAGCCGCAGCGGACGGTTTCGCCCGCCTCGACCACATGCAGCTCACAGCTCTTGGTCAGACCCGGAACGCGGTCGTCGAGCTTATACTTGAGCAGCTCGATGGTCATGCGTCCGCCGTAAATCGGCGCACGGAATTCGCGCATCAGATACGGCAGACCGCCGATGTGATCCTCGTGTCCGTGGGTGATAAAAATGCCACGCACGCGGTCGCGGTTTTGAAGCACATAGGTGAAATCCGGAATGACGGCGTCAACGCCCGGCATGGTTTCATCCGGAAAAATCTGACCGCAGTCCACGATGATGATGTCGTTGCCGTATTCATACGCGGTCATGTTCTTGCCGATTTCGCACATGCCGCCCAGCGGAATCATGCGCAGGGTGGCGCGGCTGGGATGCTCGCTGGCGCGGGAACGCATCGTCGGCGGCTTCTTGCCGACCCATTGCAGCGTCTGCGAGATGCAGGGCTTTTCCTCCTGCATAATCGGGGACACGATGCGGCGGCGTCCGCCCTGACGCGGGCGCATGGCTTCCGCCGGACGGTTGGATGCCGCTTTTTGAGTACGCGGCGCGGCGTTATTCTGGCGGGGCGCACCGGTGCGCATACGCGGCGAGTTGCGGCGCGGCTGAACCGGATTCTGCGTTGCTGCCGTCTGCTGCTCTGCGGGCGCGGCGGCGGCTATCTGCTGATTCTGCGCCGCCGGCTTGACCGAACGGCTGGCGTTCTGGCTTCTTGCGGGACGCGGACGGTTATTGGCGCGCGGTACGCGGGGATTCGCGTTTTCCGTCGCCGCGGCGGTTTCGGGAGCGGCGGACGCCGCCGGTCTGCGCGGCATGCGCGGACGGCGCGGCTTTTCCTGTACGGGTGCCTGAGTGCCTTCCTGCGCGGGCTGCTGTGCTGTCGTCTGGCGCGGCTTTCTGGGCGCGCGCGGAGACGGGCTCTGCGCGGCGCGCTCACCCTCGGCGTTGACGCGGGGACGGCGCGGCATCGGGCGGCGGCGCGGCACGCCCTCCTGCGTGCGGTTCTGATTCTGAGGCTGATTCTGGTTTCTCTGACCGGAAACAGGCTGCTGGTTCAATTCTTTGTTTTCGTTTTCTGCCACAAAAATTTCCTTTCTGTAATGGCGCAGGCATTTCTCTGCGCATCTTCAAACAGACGCTCCCCTTCGGGGCGTCGATCTTGCTTTATTTTGCTTTGCTTCGCGCTTCCGGAGGTCATCCCGACGGCGCAATCTATCTTGAACGAAGCCGCAGGCGGCATCGTGCAAAAATCCATAACATTTTTATTATACACGAAAACAGTCCGCTTTTCAAGAGCAAGACCAGGGTAAAAGAAGACCTCTGCAGACGTACAGCAGAGGTCTTGGGCATCCGTATGCAGCTCGTTACAGCTTGGCAAGCAAATCGGCGATTTCCGGCATATCTCCGGCATTTTTGGCACGATGCGCATATACCACATTCATACCACGATCCAGCAGGAACACTGCCGGCAGCTGGAGCTCATTGCCTTCATAGGCACCATGCTCCAGACCCAGCTTCTTGGCTGCCTGGATCTTGCGAATGGTCTTGATGGAAGCCAGACCCAGCTTGCTCCGGGCTGCCCCCACCTGATAGAGGTCATAGAGCTTGCCCTCGGGATCACAGGCTACCTCGAACCGCAACTCCTCCTCGGTAATGCTCTCAGCAATGGTAGCTGGAGCGCTCTGCAACACCAGAAGAATCTGAGCATCCTTGTCCAGGAACTTCTGATAGTTCTCCCGGTAGTCCCGGATATCCAGCTGACAGATGGTACAGCCGTAATACCGCAGGAAAATCAGGAAGGTTTTATCTGCCTTCTGGACCTTTTCCTCCAGAGTGGATGTCTTTCCATAAGGGGTCTGATATGTAAAGTCTATGGCCTTGTCACCGAAAGAAATCAGCTTATTCTCCATAAAACCACACCTTTCCGCCTAAACAGGCTCATTCTTACAAGTATCATAGTATATTCGGCTGAAGCTGTCAAGCATTGCCGAAAATTGCCTGGATTCCCCATAAAACAGCCAGCCGGTAGACAGCAACAAAACCCGATGGCTGGCTGCTGTGTGAA